>CAVHYW010000027.1:0-32152 GCA_963640475.1 bacterium
CCATCGAGATGGAAAGCGGCGCGGTGATGACCGGCGAGCTGTACCCCGAGCTGGCTCCCAACACCGTCAACAACTTCATTTCGCTGGCAAACTCCGGCTTTTACGACGGCCTTATTTTCCACCGCGTCATTCCGGGCTTCATGATCCAGGGCGGCTGTCCGCAGGGCAGCGGCATGGGCGGCCCGGGCTATGAGATCGACGGCGAGTTCAGCGCTAACGGGCACAAGAACGATCTCAAGCACACGCTCGGCGTGCTCTCCATGGCGCGCACGATGGCGCCCAACAGCGCCGGAAGCCAGTTCTTCATCATGGTCGCGGACGCGCCGCACCTTGACGGGCAGTACGCCGCCTTTGGCAAGATCACAGACAACGCGCAGGCCGCCATCGACATTTCCCGCGTCAACCGCGATATGTTCACCGACAAGCCGAAGAAGCCGCAGACCATCAAGTCCATTCGCGTGGACACGCAGGGCGTGGAGTATCCCGCGCCGGAGAAGCACTGAAGTTCTCTCTGCTTTCGCAGACCACGGAAGCCGTATCCCATTCGCGGCGTGAAGAATTCCATTCACGCCGCCCATACGGGGGCGTACCGGTTTCGACGGGGGTGTGGAGGCAGGATAAGCGGGCAGAGGCGCCTGGCCTCTATAAAACGGGCAGCTTATAAATTAAAGAACAACAACACTGTTGCTGTCGCTGCCTAATTAAGGCAGCCGTCTGAACCGGAGCGGCCGCGGGCCGGGGAAGGCGTCGTGAACGCGGCGTCCGTGAGGCGGGAAAGAGTTGACCCGCCCACGCATCATGACTCTACTGAAGCGTAAGGTCTGTCAAGTGCCCTTATGCGGAGGGAATGCTTAAATCTTGACTGCGCCCGGAGAAAGTCCTGTTAAAGCGCTTTCGGACAGGGGTTCGACTCCCCTCGCCTCCACCAGAAGTCCACCGTGATCCCATCGGATCACGGTGGACTTTTTATGACGAATATGTTATAAATAACTCAGTAAACCGGAATTTACCAATGCGGAGGAGCATTGAATTATGGTCGATAAAAAATACTACGAAAAGCTCGGCGGTTTCTCTTATCTCTTGGGTGAACTGAGGAAGCAGCTCGGCAGAGAGCAGACGGATGCTCTGGTCAATGACGCGGTAAATCTCTGCAACGAATTATGCGGCCAATATAAGGAGCTTTCTAAAAAGGAAAAGATACATACCGAACGGATGATCTTCCCGCGAGCGGCGATCTATTTACAAATGACGAAATATATCTCTCGTGAAGAGGCCATCGGCCTGATAGAAGGATCCGTAAGGATCGGTGTAGAGCCTGACCGGAAGCGCCTGCATGCCGCGACGAAGCTCCCTTTCATCCGCCCTCTTTTCTTTCAGATTTTCCGCAAGATGATCGGCACGATGTTCAACGGAGACGCAGGCTTCAAATTTGCGGAAATTGAAGCCGACAACGCGCATTACAGGGTCGATATTCTGCAATGCCCCTATGTGAAGTATTGTGAACTACTAGGCTGCAAAGAGCTGACCAGTACTTTCTGCCTGAGCGATGACCGTGTCTACGGGGATATGTGCGGCATCACCTTCGAGCGGCATGGCACGATAGGACGCGGCAGTGACAAGTGTGATTTCTACTTTTACAGGAATTAGCGGCGGTGAAGCACGCCGGTGTCACCAGATTTTATGGAGGACAGCATGGAAAAGTATACTTACCTCACTTTGCGGGAGCGCCCGGAACTGAAGGAGCACGCGGCGGATTGGTTCCATCATAAATGGGGCGTTCCGACCGGCGCCTATCTTGACTGCATGGGATCCTACCTGCGCGGCGAGACCGAGTATGGCTGGTACCTATGCATGGACGGGGACAAAATCGTCGGCGGCATGGGCGTCATCGAAAATGATTTTCATGACCGTAAGGACTTGACGCCCAACGTCTGTGCGATCTACACGGAAAAGGACTACCGCGGCAAAGGGATCGCCGGGCATCTGCTGAACATGGTCGTTGATGATATGCGCTCCAAAGGCATCTCGCCGCTTTACCTTGTGACAGACCACACCGGCTTCTATGAACGGTATGGCTGGGAGTTCCTGTGTATGGTACAGGGTGACGGCGAGCCTGACATGACCCGGATGTACGTTCACCGGTAGCGTCCGCTATTGATATAACACTGTCAGGAGGATGTATGGATACTGTTCACTTCATCATTCACCGGAGGGCGGCGTTTGTCTGCGCGCTCGTGCCGTACCGCATCTACATAAACGGTCAATATGCAGGCAGTCTCCGCAGCGGGAAGACGCTTCACGCAGAAGTCCCCGCCGCAAAAGCTTACTATATCGATAATGATGTTCTGTCCGAAAGCAACGCCATTGTATATGATGACGGACAGCGGGAGAAGCAGCTTCTATTGAAAACAGCGGGCGGATGGCGCACGGACGCAATCATCGCGTTTTATACGGACGGAAAACAGCTGCCGTCCTTCCGCTTTGAACGGTTTTATGACGCGATCTTTCAAGACGGGCTGGAGCACCTGACGCCGGAAGAGCAGACGTTCGCGCTTTGTCTGAAATTCGATTGCATGGTCAGAGATGATCTTGACGAGGTGTTGGCATCGGACGATCTGCCGGAGATGGCGGATGCGCTGCAAAGGATCGAAGCGCACCAGTATGCCGGCTTTCTCCGGGGGCTTATCCGCGACGGCTTCTGCGGCGCGGCGCTTCCGCTGAATGACGATCAGCTGGAGGAACTGTATAAAGAGATCGAAGCAGCGGACAAGGCGTTTTTCCGTAATAAAGATGCGCGGGAGGAGTTTCACAAGGCGGTCGTCGCCTACATGATGACGACGCTGGTCCCGGCCAAAAAATAGAGTACTTCCGCAAATGGTCCAGACCCTCTGCAGCGAAGTCCGTATTTTAGGTACATATAGGGTGGACCACCGGATAATGGCAGCGCTCCTCAATAGAAAGATGCGCGATATCTGCGCTTCCCCTCTTGCAACCACTGTCGGGGTATGATACAATATTCGCGCAAAACTACGCGGCACAGTACCGTGTAACGAGGAGGAAATCACCATGTCTTTCATGATCGAAACATCTGCCCGTCACATCCATCTGACGCAGGAATCCGTAGAGAAGCTGTTTGGCGAGGGCTATCAGCTGACCATCCGCAAGCCCCTGTCCTATCCCGGCCAGTACGCCAGCAATGAGCGTCTGACCATCGTTGGCCCCAAGAAGGAAATGGCCAACGTGTCCATCCTCGGCCCCACCCGCAAGGCCGATCAGGTGGAGATCTCCGCCACCGACGCCCGCACGCTGGGCATCGACGCCCCCATCCGCGAGAGCGGCGACGTGAAAGGCTCCGGCGCATGTAAGCTGATCGGGCCCAAGGGCGAGCTGGATCTGACCGAGGGCGTTATCATTGCCAAGCGTCACCTGCACGTTACCGAAGAGGATGCCGCTGAAATGGGCATCAAGAACGGTGAGATCATCAAGGTAGCCTGCGGCGGTGAAGGCCGTAAGCTGATTTTTGACGACGTGGTCGTTCGCGTCAACGTTGGCGGCGCTACCACCATGCACATCGACACCGACGAGTCTCAGGCCGCCAACAACCCCACCGTGGGCGAGATCTTCCGCTAACCTACATAAGCAATAAAAAGAGACGGCTTGCGCCGTCTCTTTCTTTATTTGTATGCACTTACATTCTCAAAAGCAGTTCCTTTTCCACCACTTTGCCGTTTTGCAGATAGACACGGGGCACGCGCTTGCTGACGGCGCAGGTCAGCTCATAGGGGATGGTGCCCGCCAGCGCCGCCAGATCATCCACGCGGGCGCGGCGGCCGAACACCTCCACCTCGTCCCCCACCAGCACGCTGGGCAGCTCCGTCAGGTCGATCATGGACATATCCATGCAGATGCGTCCCCGCTGGGGTGCAGGCCCGTCCGCCGTCATCATGGCGCAGCGGCCCGACAGCACCCGGAAGAAGCCGTCGGCATAGCCATAGGGCACCACGCCCATGCGGGTGGTACGGGGCGTAGTATACAGCCGTCCATAGCTGATGTCCACACCCGGCTCATAGGTCTTGATGGTGCTGACGGTGGTCTTGAGGGTCATGACCGGCACAAGGCCCAGCTCCCTGGCCGCTTCGGTGCAGCCGTATAGCAGGATGCCGGGGCGCACCATATCCAGATACGTCTCCGGCCATGCGGCCACCGCGCCGGAGTTGGCGCAGTGCCGGATGGCAAAGGGCTTGCCCAGCCGCTGCTCCACGGCGGCGATGACCCGGCGGAACAGATCAAACTGCGCCTGCGTATAGGCGCGGCTGTCCGCGTCCGGCTCGTCTGCCACGGCGAAGTGGGTGAAGATGCCCTCCGCCTCCAGTCCCGGCGCGGTGCAGGCCTGACAAATGCCCTCCACGCCGGTATCGAACATATCGCCGCCGCACAAATAGCCCAGACGGGACATGCCGGTATCCACCTTGATATGTACCTTCAGCGTGCCGCCGCATTTGACGGCCTCGGCGCTGTACTCCTCCGCCTTGGCGGCGCAGGTCACCGCCTGGGTGATGTGCAGGTCGATAAGGTTCTTCACCTGCTCACGGGGCGTGTGGCCCAGGATCAGGATGGGCATGGCGATGCCGTTATGGCGCAGCTCCATGGCTTCGTCGATGCTGGACACCGCCAGATAGTCCGCGCCCAGCTTTTCCAGCGTGCGGGACACCTGCACGGCGCCGTGGCCGTAGCCGTCCGCCTTCACCACTCCCAGAAATTTCACGTTGGGGCCGACGTGGTCGCGCAGGGTCTTATAGTTGTGGGCCAGCGCGTCAAGGTCGATCTCGGCCCATGTTCTCCTCAGTGTAGATTCCATCTGTATTTCCTCCTTGTACCATCAATTGATGAGGTCAGTTTTCCGATTCGTTCAATGTACAGGAAAAGGACAGCAGCTTTACTGACACCAGCACCGTGCCGTCGGCGGAAAACTCCGCGTAGCGGGGCAGCAGCGTCTCCGCGTCTACCCACGCGGTGCAGGTGACCGCCGTGCCCGCGGCGGTGGTGTCCAGCGTCAGGCGATAGCAGTCCGTATCCTCCAGCGTCTCGCGGCCCTCCTCCAGCAGGTAGGCGCCGCCGATGGTATGCAGCAGGAAGGGCAGGCTGTTGACCGGCCCCACGTCCTCCGTCTTACCCGCCGACAGCACCGCGCCGTCGTAGATCACGGCGACGCCGTCCTCCCCGATGGTGGCAGTGACGCCCTTGACGGTTTCCGGCGCCATCACCGTGACGGTGGACTTCTGGGGTGTGAAGTCGCATTGCAGGGTAAAGGCGCGATCCTCCTGCGGCATGTGAAAGATGACCTCCGCCTCCATTTTGGCGGCGGCGATGCGGCTGTACTGCTCCTGAATATCAGCCGCGGCGCTGCTTTTTTTGCCGCAGCCGCCGCACAGCGGCAGCAGCAGACACAGCAGCAGGGCAACGATGCGTTTCATGGTATCCCCTCCGAATATAAGCTCGGAAGGCTTTCCTGTTATCCCTGTTCTATTTCTTGGAAGGCATAGGGCAGCTCCGCCAGCAGGTCGGCGGGCGACATGCCCCGCTCCCCCAGCCGTGCGGCGGCCCGGTCACCGGCAAGGCCATGGCAGAACACGGCGGCGCAGCAGGCGTCAAACGGCTCCATCCCCTGTCCCAGCAGGCTCACCACCACGCCGGAGAGAATATCGCCGCTGCCGCCCTTTGCCATGCCGCTGTTGCCGGTGGTGTTCACCGCCAGACGGCCATCCGGCGCGGCCACCACGGTGCGGTGACCCTTCAGGATCAGGTACACGCCCCACCGGGCGGCGTAGGCCCGTGCGCCGCTCTCACGGCCCCGGCTCAGGTCGCCGCCGGCGCGGAAGAACTCCCCCTCGTGGGGCGTCATCACCGTGACCAGCCCCTGACGGCGCTTCATTTCATATATACGCTCCTCGAAGGCATTTATGCCGTCGGCGTCCAGCACCATCGGCTTTTCCACATCCAGCAGCTTTCGTGTCAGGGCGTCGCTCTCGCCGCTGCGGCCCAGACCGCAGCCGATCAGCACCGCGTCACACCCGGCAATGCGCTCCCGGATGGTCTCCTCCGCCGACAATGCCAGCTTTCCCTGCTGGGACGGCAGCGGAAAAGGCATGGCGCTCTGGCATTTCACCGCCGTGATGGGCCAGATATCCTCCGGCACCCCCAGATACACAAGGCCGCTGCCGCTGCGGACGGCGGCGGAGGCCGCCAGCACCGGCGCGCCGGTATAGCCCACCGCGCCGCACAGGCAGTACACCTTGCCGAAGGTGCCCTTGTGGCCCTCCGGATCGCGCTGGGGCAGGATGCTTTTCACATAGGCGCGGGTGATCTCCATGGCGGTACTCCTTTTTGGGAAGATTTGTCTCATTATACCACTATTGTCAAGAGAAACGTTGTACTGTCAGGAAAAATTTTTGCAATTTTCCTATTGCCTTTCCCAAATGTTTGTGATATAAGTAGTAGGTAATCTGACAGAAATGCCATGAAGGAGAAGTTCCACAACGGGAACACGGCTCCAAGAGAGGGACGGTCACCGGCTGAAAGCCGTCCCGGGTCGTGATGTGGTGTTCGCTCCGGAGCTGCCGCGAGGAAATGCGCGGACGGGTCGTCCTCCGTTAACGGGAAAACGAGTGCGCGGATGCGTCCGCGAAGCTGGGTGGTACCACGGAAGTTATGCCTTTCGTCCCTGTTCTGACTGGGATGAGGGGCGTTTTTTTATACCTTCATTCCCCCAAAAACAAACTCTCAAAAGGAGGAAGCGCTGAATATGAAAGAGAAACTGGAACAATTGCTGGCTGAGGGCAAGGCCAAGATCGAGGCCGTCCGCACTGAGCCGGAGCTGCAGGAGGTCAAGGCGCTGCTGCTGGGCAAGCAGGGCAAGCTGACCGAGCTGCTGAAGGAGCTGCCCAAGCTGGACGTCTCCCTGCGTCCCGAAATGGGCAAGGCGGTGAATCAGGCCAAGGCCCAGCTGACTGAGCTGCTGGACGAGCGCCGCAATGAACTGAAGATGAAGGCGTCCGAGGTAGACCCCGACTTCGACATCTCCGTGCCGGGCATTCTGCCCTCCGGCGGCGGCCTGCACCCCATCACCCAGATGTGCTATGACCTGAACGACGCGTTCCGCTCCATGGGCTTTGAAATTTTCGAGGAGGACGACATCACCAGCGAGCTGTACGGCTTCGACAACCTGAACTTCCCTCCCAACCATCCCGCCCGTGAGAGCATGGATACCTATTGGCTGGAGGGCCACGACAAGGGCGAGTGCTGGGACAAGCTGTGCCTGCGTCCCCACCTGACCGGCGGCTCCGTCCGCTATCTCCAGACCCACAAGGCTCCCTATCGCTTCGTGTACCCCGGCAAGGTGTACCGCAACGAGACCACCGACGCCCGTCACGAGCGCGCCTTCTTCCAGTATGAGGCGCTGATCGTGGACAAGGACTTCACCTTCTCCTCCGGCAAGGTGATGATCAAGAGCATCCTCAGCAAGGTGTTCGGCCGGGATGTTCCGGTGCGTATGCGTGCCGGCTTCTTCCCGTTTGTCGAGCCCGGCTTTGAGATCGACATGGGCTGTCTGGTGTGCGGCGGCAAGGGCTGCAGCGTGTGCAAGCATGTGGGCTGGATCGAGGTCATGCCCGGCGGCACCCCCCACCCCAACGTATTGAAGGCCGCCGGTCTCGATCCCGACGAATACACCGGCTTCTATGTCAACATCGGCTTGGATCGTCTGGTCATGATGCGCTACGGCGTGGACGACGTGCGTCTGTTCCACAGCGCTGACCTGCGGTTCCTGAATCAGTTCCGCTAAGGGAGGGCAAGAGACATGAAAGTATCACTGAACTGGATCAAGGATTACGTCGACCTGCCGGCGGATATGGATCTGAAGCGGCTGGCGTATGATCTTACCATGTCCACCGTGGAGGTGGAGGATACCATCGAGCTTGGCAAGCAGTTCGACAACATGGTGGTGGGCCAGATCAAGACCATCGAGCAGCCCCCCAACGCCGACAAGCTGAAGGTCTGCAAGACCGACATCGGCGGCGAGATCAAGGACATCGTCTGCGGCGGCAGCAACCTGCGCGAGGGCATGAAGGTAGCCGTGGCGCTGCCCGGTTCCATGTGCAAGTGGCACGGCGAGGGCGACCTGGTGGAGATCAAGAAGAGCAAACTGCGCGGCGTGGAGAGCTACGGCATGATCTGCGGCGCGGTGGAGATCGGCCTTGCCGATCTGTTCCCCACCAAGGAGGAGGCCCACATTCTCGACCTGAGCGAGTTCGACGCGCCTGCCGGTACGCCGCTGGCCGACGCGCTGGATCTGAACGACATCATTCTGGAGATCGACAACAAGTCCATGACCAACCGCCCCGACCTGTGGGGCCATTACGGCATCGCCCGCGAGCTGGCGGCGCTGTATCACCTGCCGCTGAATCCCATCGTCCCCTACAAGAGCGATGTGGGTCAGGGCAGCCTGATCGTCACCGTGGAGGACACGGAGCGCTGCCCCCGGTATGTGGCCGTCTCTATTGAGAATCTGTATGTGAAGCCCTCCACCTATCAGATGCAGAGCCGCATCTGGAAGGTGGGCATGCGCCCCATCAACGCGCTGGTGGACGTGACCAACTACGTCATGCTTGCTACCGGTCAGCCCACCCACGCCTTCGACTCCGACCACATTGCGGGCCACATCATCGTCCGCCGCGCTGCCGAGGGCGAAAAGCTGCTGCTGCTCAACGGCAAGGAGCTGCCCCTGAGCACCGACGATCTGGTGATCGCTGATGACGCGGATGCCGTGGGTCTGGCAGGCGTCATGGGCGGCGCCAAGGACTCCATCCTGCCGGAGACCAGCCGGGTCATTCTGGAGGTGGCCAATTTCGATGCCAAGGGCATCCGCCGCACCGCTCTGCGGTACGACAACCGCACCGAGGCTTCCGCCCGCTATGAAAAGGCCATCGACCCCGAGCGCTGCGACCAGGCCCTGGCCATGTCCATGGAGCTGTTCGGCCAGCTGTATCCCGAGATGAAGGTCACCGGCCTGTCCGACCTGTACCCCGAGCATCTGAAGCAGGCTGAGATCGACGTGACCCTCAGCTGGCTGGAGCGCCGCCTGGGCAAGTCTCTGGCTCCCGACGATGTGAAAAAGAAAATGGAGCTGCTGGGCTATCAGGTGTCCTTCGACGGCGACAATATGCATGTGGTGGTGCCCACCTGGCGCTCCACTGGTGACGTCAGCATCAAGGCCGACATCATGGAGGAAGTGGCCCGCATGTACGGCTACGAGAACTTCGAGGCCGCGCCCATCACCACCTCCTTCGACGGCGCTATCAACCAGCTGGACAAGGATCTGGAGCGGAAGATCAAGGAGTATCTGTCCTTCCGCTGCGGCATGCAGGAGATCTTCACCTATCCGTGGATGGACGAGCTGTACGTCAACGCCGTGCTGCAGAGCACCGACGGCATTCTGTCCCTGTCCACGCCGCCCTCCCCCGCCGAGCGGTTTATCCGTTCCTCCCTGCTGCCCAACCTGTGCAAGGCCGTGGTGAAGAACGAGCGCTATTTCGACGAGTTCGCCATCTATGAGACCGCCCAGGTGTTCCGGGATGAAAACTACACCACCCCCTACGATCCCCGCGAGAAGCTGCCCTCCCAGCGCAAGCATGTGGCAGGCGCCTTCGTCTGCGGCGGCAAGGATGTGACCACGCTGTTCCGTAAGGCCAAGGGCGTGCTGGAAATGATGCCCCGCTACACCCACATGGAGGGTTTCACCTTCAAGCAGGTGGAAAAGCCCGTGTGGGCCGATAACGTGGTGTGGCTGAACGTCTATCTGGGTGAGGAGCGCATCGGCGATCTGGCCCTGCTCAGCAAGAAGGTTTCCATGGAGTGCGGCATCAAGAACCTGAATGTGATGCTCTTCGAGCTGGATCAGGATTGCCTGAAGCCCTTCCGCTCCCGCACCAACAGCTTCACCCATCTGCCGGAGTACCCCATGACGGAGTACGACATCTCCGTGCTGCTGGACGGCGAGGTGAAGTGGGCGGATGTGGCCCAGACCATCCGCGGCGTCAAGAGCGAGCTGTTCCACGGCGCGCAGTTCGTGGACGAGTACCGGGGCAAGCAGGTGCCCGACGGCAAGAAGTCCGTCACTGTCCGCCTTGCCATCGGCTCCAAGGAAAAGACCCTGACCTCCGCCGAGATTGAGGAAGTGGCCAACGGCGTCATCAAGAAGCTGGTAAAGCGCTTCGGCGCGGAACTGCGCTCCAAGTAAGGCATATCATGAAAAGACCGGTACGCGATGCGTACCGGTCTTTTTGCAGGTAATGCCGCGGTATTCGCGGCAGAAACGCAAAGAAGCTATTGCCTTACCTAGCGGGTTGGTGGTATACTAAAGCATATCTCATTCGGAGGAGGAGACCATATGATCTCGACGAAGGGACGTTATTCCATCCGCATCCTGCTGGATCTGGCCCAGCACCACAACGGCCGCTTCATTCCCATGAAGGACGTGGCCGCACGGCAGGACATTTCCCTGAAATACATCGAACGCCTGACCCCGGCGCTGAAAGCGGCGGGTCTGATCGAAAGCGTACACGGCATCGGCGGCGGCTATCGCCTGACCCGGCTGCCGGAGGATTACACCCTGTGGGAGATTTTGTCGCTGGCGGAGGGCGATCTGGCTCCGGTGGCCTGCCTTCAGGAGCACGCCGAGCCGTGCGAGCGGGCGGCGGAGTGCCGTACCCTGCCGGTGTGGGATGGCTATTACAAGCTGACGCAGGAGTATTTCTCCAAGATCACGCTGGCCGACCTGCTGGACACGCCGACAGCAGACAACTATGTGATCTGATAAACGAGCAGCGCCGCAGGTTTGACCTGCGGCGCTGCTCGTTTATATGAGGAGAGGAAGGAAGATAGCACAGGAAAGTGTACGCTCAGTCAGCAAACAGGGGAGTGGAGAGATAGCGGTCGCCGGTATCCGGAAGAAGAACAACGATGTTCTTTCCGGCGTTTTCCGGACGCTGGGCCAGTTGGATGGCGGCCCACACCGCCGCGCCGGAGGAAATGCCCACCAGCACGCCCTCGGCTTTACCGATCTCCTTGCCGGTAGCAAAGGCGTCGTCGTTCTCCACGGGAATGATCTCGTCATAGACCTTGGTGTCCAGCACATCAGGCACAAAGCCTGCGCCGATGCCCTGGATCTTATGAGCGCCTGCCACGCCGGTGGACAGCACGGCGGAGGACTTGGGCTCCACGGCAACCACCTTGACGGCGGGATTCTGGGCCTTCAGATACTGGCCCACACCGGTGATGGTGCCGCCGGTGCCAACGCCTGCCACGAAGATATCCACCTTACCGTCGGTGTCGGCGTAGATCTCCGGGCCAGTAGTGGCATAGTGGGCCTTGGGGTTGGCGGCGTTGACAAACTGGCCGGGTACGAAGCTGTTGGGAATCTCCTTGGCCAGCTCGTCGGCCTTGGCGATAGCGCCCTTCATGCCCTTGCTGCCCTCGGTCAGCACCAGCTCCGCGCCGTAGGCTTTCATCAGCTGGCGGCGCTCCACGCTCATGGTCTCAGGCATGACGATAATGATGCGGTAGCCACGGGCGGCGGCCACGGAAGCCAGACCGATGCCGGTGTTGCCAGAGGTAGGCTCGATGATAACGCTGCCCTCCTTCAGCAGGCCCTTGGCCTCGGCATCGTCGATCATGGCCTTGGCAATACGGTCCTTGACGCTGCCGGCGGGATTGAAGTATTCCAGCTTCGCCAGAAGCTTTGCCTTCAGGTCGTGCTTCTTTTCGATATGGGTCAGCTCCAGCAACGGGGTCTTACCGATCAGCTGGTCAGCGGAAGTATAAATGTTAGACATGGTATTTTCTCCTTTTCTATATGTATCAGATGTTGTTTTTGTTTCGTCACAGGCTCAGACAGGGACAACATCGGTGATCCATAGGAAACGGGAAGGTAATGTGGCGCATGACGCACACCTCACAGTTTTTGTAAAATCACTATCAACCAAGTAGGTTGGTTATGTTATAGCACAGTGCTGCGGAAATGTCAAGCATAAAATCAAAAAAATACCGGAAAAATATGTCAGCGGAGAATTGGCCCAAATCTGGCGGACACTCCCGCCGGGATGGGGTTGACAAAGGCCGAAAAGCCCCATATAATATGGAATTTAGAACAACACACGCATAGAAAGGAAACACCATGAGAAACATTACCTGCAGCATTGCCGACACCCGCAAGCGCGTATTCGCCGAGGTGGCGAAGATGGCGTATGACGAGGATTATTCCCGGATGGAAAAGCTGCCGTATGAGATCATGCCCGGCGAAAAGGCCACCGTGCGCGAGTCCATCTTTCTGGAGCGCGCCATCGTGGGCGAGCGCATCCGCCTTGCCATGGGTCTGCCGCTGCGCTCCGTATCGGAGCACAGCCTGCTGAGCGACGGCGTGGAGGAGAGCGCCATTGCCGAGAAATACTATGATCCTCCCCTCATCAACATTATCAAGTACGCCTGCAACGCCTGCCCGCCCACCCATTACGAGGTGACCAATATGTGTCAGGGCTGTCTGGCGCACCACTGCTTCCACGCCTGCCCCAAGAACGCCATCTCCTTCGTCAAGGGCAAGGCCGTCATCGATCAGGAAAAGTGCATCAAGTGCGGCCGCTGCAAGCAGAGCTGCTCCTATCAGGCCATTATCAAGTTCGAGCGTCCCTGCACCGAGGCCTGCGGCATGAACGCCATCACCAGCGACGAGCTGGGCCGCGCCCAGATCGATCAGGACAAGTGTGTATCCTGCGGCATGTGTCTGGTGAACTGCCCCTTCGGCGCCATCGTGGACAAGGGCCAGCTGTTCCAGCTGATCCACGCCATCAATCAGGGTCAGAAAGTCGTCGCCATCATTGCACCGGCCTTCTGGGGCCAGTTCGGCGATAAGGTCACCGCCGGTCAGATCAAGGAGGCCATGAAGCAGCTGGGCTTCGCCGCGCTGGAGGAGGTGGCCATCGGCGCAGACCTGTGCGCCATTGAGGAGGCCGAGGAGTTCATGGAGAACGTACCGGAAAAGCAGCCCTTTATGGCAACCTCCTGCTGCCCCGCATGGGCCATGATGGCCAAGAAGGAGTTCCCCGGCATGGCGCCCTATATCTCCATGACCATGACGCCCATGGTGCTGACGGCCCGGCTCATGAAGCGCCGTGACCCCAACTGCCGCGTGGCCTTTATCGGGCCCTGCGCCGCCAAGAAGCTGGAGGCCAGCCGCCGCAGCGTCCGCAGCGAAGTGGACTTCGTGCTGACTTTCGAGGAACTGCGGGGCATGTTTGAAGCCAAGAACATCGACTTCAGCCAGATCCCCGATGTGGAGTCCCACTTCGAGGCCAGCGCCCCCGGCGTAGGCTTTGCCGCCAGCGGCGGCGTGGCCAAGGCGGTGGAGGACGTGATCCACCGTGAGAACCCCGATATGGAGGTCAAGACCGTGTATGCCGAGGGCCTGCGGGAGTGCCGCCAGATGCTGCGCATCGCCCGTACCGGCAAATACGACGGGTATCTGCTGGAGGGCATGGCCTGCCCCGGCGGCTGCATCGCAGGCGCGGGCACTGTCCGGCCGCCGGAGAAGTCCAAGGCATGGCTGGAGAAATACAAGGCCGCCGCACCGCTGAGCAATCCGCTGGAAACGGCGTATATCAAGGATCTCTCCCTGCTGCATGAGGACAGCGAGGAATGGGAGCGGGTCAGCCACCACTGAGCAAACGCACAAAAAGAGAGACGGCCTACGCCGTCTCTCTTTTTGTCTATGATCGTTGCTAGGGGTGCTCTCTGGTCGATGCATACTCGTCCAGAATGAAGTCCGCGTATCTGCCGGCCTGCCGCTCTCTGCCGGCCGGCGTCAGAGGGATATCGTTGATCCACTGATAGTAATGGGTCAACTCGTGGGCCAATGTGAGCAGGATCGACGCAAGCGCGTTGTCCTTTCCTCTGGCGGCGGCCAGCGTCTCATAATCGCCCGACGCAAGCCGGATATACGGCTCGTCCGAATAGGAAAAGGGTTCAAAAAAGCTTCCCACCACATGGTCGCCGTCCTTTGTGCGGATGGTCTCCGTTCCCTTGACGTAGACAACGACTCTTAACGGAAAATGATACTGCGTCCGCAGCCAGACCGCAAACTCCGAACAGGCCCGTTTCACCTCGGGAGGCACATTCCGGTCGTACCGGAAGCGCAGGCCTGTCCGTCTGGTGATGTTCTCTGGCAGATTCTTTTCCCACGCATGTATTGTCCAGATATGCATATCGCTGATACTGCCGGACGCGCTTCCGCGGTCAGATCCGGCGATCCCGCTTCTGGCTGTCGTAATGCTTTTGCAGCAGCGGATAGACGAAGCGGTAGATCAGCTTGTTTTCCAGATTCAGCATGTAGATGGCGAATGTGACCACGAAGCCGATCAGGCCCACGATCAGCAGCTTCCACAGCACCTTGCCGATGATCTTCAATGCTTTTTTCATGTGCGTTCTCCTCCTTACCACGCTTCGCTGTCGTCAAAGTCCACCAGCGTGGCATCCAGCGGCGTTTCACCCAGAATGACGGACATGTAGTCATTGACGCAGCGGCGCATATCCCGGCGGGAGATGGTACGGCAGTCCTCCAGATCGTGCTCCACGAAGATGAAGTGGAAGCCCAGATCACGGGCCTGCTCCTCCATCATGGCGTGGACGCCGTTCATGCCCTTGCAGGCCACGTTGTCGTTGAACAGCACCATGTCGCAGTGGAAGTTCTTGGCCCAGTCCCACACGGCGTTCACGTTGTCCCAGCCGCCCACGGCGTGGTGACGCATAACGCCCTTTTCCGAGAACAGGGCCAGATCGTCCATGGCCTGCTCCGGGTCGGTGGTGGAGATCATGTTGTGGCCCATGGTGGAGTCCATGTTCAGCACAATGTTGATGCCCCAGCAGTTCTGGGTCCATGTGGGGAAGTCGGTATAATACACGGCGGAGGGACCCCACAGGAAGGCACGGTGGCGGGTGGTGCCGCCGAAGGGCTCATAGCGCCGCTCATACGCCTGCTGCATGAGCTTCAGCACCTTGCGGTCGTTTCTGGTGAACTGATCCTCCTGACCGTTGACGCTGGCCCAAGAGTACAGGCGGTACAGCGTCTCGGCAATGCCGCACAGGGCGGAGTAGGGAGTCTTAAAGATGTCCCACTTCTCCAGCTCGATGGTATTCTGCTCGTTCATATGGGCGGCCCGGTCGAACAGGGCGTCCCAGTCGTACTTGACGCCGTATTCCTTTTCGATGAAGGCGATGGCATCCTTCAGCACCTGCTTGGAGTAGGGGTGTGCGCCGGGCTCGTTGTGGATCATGGCCATGGTCACCGGGAAGTCGGGCAGGCCGATACGGCGGCGCTGGAACATGGAGGTGGCTTCGCTGGCGTTGCAGGGCATGTTGGTGGACAGCATGGCCTTGCCGAAAATGGGGAAGTCATCGTCGATGGCCACGCCGGTCTCCGCCGAGCAGCGGGAACACACGTCCGCCGCCAGACCAAAGGACTCCGCCACGTCGATATAGTGGGGCTGGAGATGCTGGTCGATGTCGCAGATGATGAACTCCGGCAGGGTCTGCAGCGGAATAGGGAGCAGTCCGGGGAAGCCCGCCATGAACAGGGGCGGCAGCACCTCATCCATGGGCACGATCCGGTCGGACAGCGGCCCGCCGCCGAAGCGCTTATCGTTGGACAGCACCAGCGCGATCTTTTTGGTAAGGCTCACCACGATGCAGTGCATATTCATATGGGCAATGCGCAGCTCCTCGCCGCGATAGCCCTCGAAGAGACGGTCGATAAAGGCGAAGGTGCCCAGATAGGAGCCCATCCAGCGATACTCCCAGAAGCCCTTCAGGCACGGAACAGGCGCGGAAGCCACCATCTTGCCCATGGCCAGCAGGTTATTCAGCCACGCGCCGTAGTCCACCAGCGTATCCTTCACGCCGCGCCATTCGCGGTAGCGGGCAATGCCGGTCTTGTCCTGATAGCGGCTGCGGAGGCCGCCGGTGCCATGGCGTGCCTGCCACTTGGGGTCGAACCGCTCCAGCTTTTTGTCGATGGCCGCACAGGCGGCGGTCAGCGGATTTTTGATCTTCTTCATTTCGTCTCCCCCTTTCGGGCCGCTTCGATCTTCTTGATCTCCAGACTTTCCACAAAAGCTTGGAACCGGGTGCGCAGCTGGCCCACCGAGCCGAGGGTGTACTCCTTCTCGATGGTGCAGCAGGGGATGCCCCGCTCGGCGCTGAGGATATGACTGGCCAGCACCTTTTCATAGCTCCAGAATTCGCAGAACTTCATGCTTTCGTAGATGATGCCGTCGGCGTGGTATTCCTTCACCAGACGCTCCAGCTCGTCGTGACGCTGGTCGATCTTGCCGCCGTCCATGAACCGGGCGCACTGGTTCCAGTGGAGATAGTGGCGGCAGATGGCGTCATAGGCGGTCTCGCCGTCCCGGATCTCGATCTCCTCACGGCTGGGGAAGCTGCCGAAGCAGTACCGGTCGGCCACCACCATAGCGCCGCACATCTCCAAAAGCTTGGTGAACTCAGGATCGTCGATCTCGCTGCCGGCCAGCACCACGCGGGCCCGGAAGGGGAACTTCGGCTCCGGCTGGCGGGTTTTCAATTCCTCCAGCGTCTCCTTCAGATAGGGCAGGATCAGGTCGTGGGGACAGACCTGACTGACCAGCTGGATCACATGGAACTCATAGCCGGTGATGGGCGGATTGTCCAGCTTGCGGAAATCGCCGATCTCGGTAATGGTGCGGCACAGGTCGTTGTGCTTCTCCACCGCCGTGCGCAGGGCCTTGTCGGAGGTGTCGATACCGTAAACCTGATGGAGCTTGTCCAGCACCTTCTCCTTCAGCTGCGCCTTGTAGTAGTCAAGGCTGGTCTGATCACCTTTCATGGGCGGGTCGATGATGGTGACAAAGAAGCGCTCGTTCTCCACCGGCTTCAGCAGGAAGAAATGCTCCTCCATCCGCTCCATGGCGGCGCAGCCCTCCGCGCCGAACAATGCGCCCAGATAGTTGAAGCCGCCCTCGATGGCCCGCTCCAGAATACAGCGGACATAGGGACAGTTGCGGTTGGTCATGTAGTAGGACGCCACATCCGCCGTGGCGCTGTTGGGGGCACGCAGCCGGGAGGAAAAACAGCCCGGCAGATTCAGCAGTACCTCCGGGATGTAGTAGCAGTTGTAGCCCAGCGCCACCTGTCCCTGACTGGTGGCCTGCTCCACCAGTGCGTTGTGCGCCTGCTGCAAAAGGTCCTCAAAATAGATCAGATGCTTGAGATCTTTCATGACGGCACTCCTTCTCTCTCCACCGCCCCACCGGGCGGCATTTTTCTGTGTAAATTTTACCAAAAACGTGCCGGTGCGTCAATGAAAAAGGTGCAATTCGCAGAAAAATCCACGATTCGGCGGAAAACTGTCGAATTTCCCGGTCAATTTGTTGTCCTGCCATGGGCAACAGCAGCCTTTCCCCTGCCCTGTAAGCAGGAGGGCCTTCCGCCCTTCAATACGAACAGGAGGTAATTTGCATGAGCGATATCAAAATCGCCGTCAGCGCGGCGGATGCCGTGGTCACGGAAGCCGCCACGCTGACCTGCGGCATGGTGGGCGCCACGGTCACCTTCGCCTTCTCCGGCGACGCCTGGACGGCGCTGCGGAAGATCGCCGTATTCCGGGCCGGAAGCGTTCAGCGCAGCGTGGAGCAGTCGGACTGGAGCGGCAGCAGCTGCACGATCCCGTGGGAGTGTCTGTGCGACGCCGGAGAGCGGCTGCTGGTCGGCGTGTACGGCATGGACGAAGCCGGTCAGGTCGTGATCCCCACCATTTACGCGGACTGCGGTTGGATCCAGCCCGGCGCCGATCCCTCAGGCGATCAGGCCATGGAGCCCACAGGGCCGTTTTATACGGTCTTTCTGGAGGACGCGCTGGCCAAAGCCAAGGCATCCGGTCTTTTCGACGGCGCAAAGGGCGATACCGGCGCGCCGGGTAAGGACGGTGCGCCCGGTAAGGATGGCGAGCCGGGGCAGGACGGCGCACCGGGCAGAGACGGCGCAGGCATGGATATCACCGGCGCTGCCGTGGGCCAGATCGCCAGGGTCGCCGCGGTAGACGCCAGCGGCAAGCCTACCGCATGGGAGGCCGTGGATATGGCAGGGGGAGACACTTGGGAGCTTATCAACACCTTTGAAGTTGCTGAAGCAGATGCTGCGAGAGTTATCAAAATCGACGAAGACAGTAACGGCAATGCGTTTTCGTTAAAGGAGTTTGCATTTAGAGCAGTAACGAACTCCACCAAAACCGATGCCAGCGTCTACGGCTGGTTCTGCGTGAACGGAAGGGGCACATACAACTCCGGGGCGGGCGGTTTCCAGACAAACTTCGTAAGACACCCATCCTCCGGCGCGGCAATTTACAATGACGTGATCGGCTTTGTTCTTCCATGCGGTCTCATTTACGAAAGCACCACCGGCGGAAACGGAACCAACTGCGTGATGGGCCGCACCGTCACTGATGTTCATGAGGTGGAGCTTGCGGGATATCAGTACGCGGATAATCAGCTGTACGGCACATTTCAATTATGGGGGGTACGAAAATGAAGATCTGTGAAAACGGCTTTGTGCGGGAGATGACCGCCGAAGAGCTGGCGGCAGCCAAAGCCGTCCCTTTTACGCCTGTTTCCTATGACCGTCAGGCATCCGCTCTCTGCGCCGTGCGGCTCCTGCTGCGGAGCAAAAGCCCCGTGACCGTAGACGAACACATCCGGTGCGGCGGGCTGTATGACGAATGGGCGGCGGGCAGCCACGCCGCTGGGGAGATTTATACCGCGCTGGAGCAGGTGTGGGAGTGCTATCAGGCCTACGACAATGGGGTATATCCCGGCATCGTACCCGGCAGCGCCGCGTGGTACACCTTCAACCGCCCCATGCACGGTACAATGCCGGACACCGCGCGGGCCTTCGTGCAGCCCTCCGGCAGCCACGACACCTATCACATCGGGGAATACGCCGTCTATCATGACGCGCTGTATATCTGCCGGCAGGACACTGCATTCTCGCCGGAGGCGTATCCGGACGCATGGGAGGCTCAAGCCCTATGACCGAGGCGATCATCGTGGCGGTGCTCAGCCTTGCGGGAACGCTGGCGGGCGCGTACCTCGCCAACCGGAAAAGCGCCGCGCTGCTGGCCTACCGGCTGGAGCAGCTGGAGAAAAAGGTGAACCAGCACAATCGGGTGGTAGAACGCACCTACGCGCTGAAGGAAACGGTGTCCCTGCTGGGTGAGCGGGTCAAGGTAGCCAACCACCGCATTACCGATTTGGAAAAATCGCATAGAATGGGACAGGACGGAACGTCCGGAAAGGAAGCGACACATGAAAAACTGGAAAAACTGGATCAAGGCGGCCGGTATCCGCGCTGTGAAAACGGTGGCGCAGGCGGCCATTGCCACCATCGGCACCAGCGCCGTGCTGGGCGATGTCAACTGGTTGATGGCGGCAAGCGCCAGTATACTGGCGGGCATTCTGAGCCTGCTGACCAGCGTGGCGGGCCTGCCTGAGCTGGAGGAATGAGCATGCCAAAAATCTATCTGAGCCCGGAGGACAGGGCCAGCAACGCCTATGCGGCGCAAGCCCTCTGGAACGGAAAGCCCACCAATGAGAAAGAGCAAATGGGCCGCTGCGCCGACTATCTGGAGACCGCGCTGACGCGCTGCGGCTTTCAGGTGGTCAACGCGCAGTTCGGCAATATGTACGATCGGGTGAAGGCCAGCAACGCATGGCCCGCCGACCTGCATATCGCGCTGCACACCAACGGCTTCAACGGTAAGGTGGCCGGTACGCGGGTACACTGCTACCCCTCGGCGGAGAGCCGCCGCATCGGCAAGCTGATACAGGATCGTATCGCCCCGCTGTCGCCGGGCACGTCGGAACGTCTGGTGGAAAGTGCGGGCCTGTATGAGCTGCGTGCCCCGCATATGCCCGCCGTGCTGCCGGAGTTCGGCTTCCACGACGAGCCTGGCGAGGCCCAGTGGCTGATCGATAACATGGAGCTCATCGCCGAGGAGACTGCCAAGGCGGTATGCGAGTTCTTCTCGGTGCCTTACAAAGCCCCTGACGCCCTGTACCGGGTGCAGGTGGGCGCGTTCAAGGTCAAGGCCAACGCCGACGAGTTCCTGAAGAAAGTCAAGGCCGCAGGCTTTGACAGCGCGTACCTGACAAAAGCGTAAAACGGTGAAAGGCGGGAACATCTTCCGATGTTCTCGCCTTTTGTCGTTGGTGTGATAAATTGAAATTACATTTTATAGATACTTTTCATAATTATCCAATAATTCAAAACAAAATGGTCGTAAACTGGTTTGATCGACATCGTTTTCAAATTCTAAGACTTGTTCCAAACCAATTCTATTGTCCTTATGAAGACGACCTTTGACAGAAATGTGACCGCTGTTATTCCCCATAAAGGAGATGTACATATGCTGCCCGTAGGGTTCCTCAAGCCGCGCGTTTCCTTGCAGGGTATCGTAGATACGGCACAAATCTCTTCCAAGCCTTGCCAAGTCCTTTATATCTACGTCCATAGTAGTACTCGCCGCAAAGCCATCACTTCTTACATCAGTTTTAAGCAGTGTGTTTGTCGGTAAGTTTATGTCTGCTTCAAATATTTCCGGCTCAATACAAACAAAAAAATTCTCCGTTTCAAGAATATGCTTCATCGCTTGCTCCCTCCACAACATTCAATACGGACACCGGTACACCGCCAATCCGTCACAGATCCCACAGTTGTGGAATCCTTTTTTGACTGCGATCCGTTTTGTTGCCTCCTGTGCCGGAACACATTCGATCACGACGCTTTTTTGCTCCTGCCGCGCCATGTCGATCAGCCGGTCTGTCAGCGCTGACGCATATCCGCGTCCCCAATACTCCGGAAACAGTACCCAGCCGATCTCCACGCTTTCCTCGTCATATGCGTGATAGATCACATAGCCAATGAATATCCCGTTCTCTTCGGCAGCATACACAAGCGGTGGCTCCGCCAGCCCTGCATGACGCAGAAACGCCTCGGCCTGTGCTCTGCTATATGGCGGCTCCAGATACCGCATGACCTCCGGGTCAGACAGCAGCCGGAACAGTGCGTCTGCGTCACCGGGCCGCATGTTGCGAATCGTGATATCCACCGGCTTCCTCCGTAAGAATTGATTTGTTTCGCCCGTCTGAAGCAAATGTAATTTGGATCATCATTACTTGATTGGAGTGCTGCGTTCCCGACACCGGGAACAAAAAAATATCCCCACGCTAAAGCGTGAGGATATTTTTGGTCCGGCATTTGGAGCTAGAACTTACACTTATGATTTGGTCGATTCTCGCCGCACTTGCGCGATATCCCTACGCGGCTACACCCTTGGGACTGGGGGCATCATTCTTGATAATGACGCTTACCGCTACGTTGAGATTTGGGCCGGACGTGGAATGTAATTTACGGAAACGCGCTTATTAAGCAAAAGGCAGCGGTTTGGGCGTTCGCATGAATTGCGCGACAAACCAAGTAGGATATCAAATACAAGTTAATATAAAAGCAGCCGCAGGGAATTCCTGCGGCTGCTTTTCGCATCAGCCACCCTTGGTTCACAATGTGTACCTATGAAGGTGTGTCCGTTCCGCTCTTTTGTTTTCTACAGTACATTCTCAATAGAAATGATAAATCCGAACACATTACCCACTTGGATAATGTAGTTCGGATTATCATTACTTGTCATAACTCAACACTATAGATTTTTTTCGAAATTTGCTTTCGAAAAAATCCGTGCATGACAGCAAGAAAAAATTTGATGCGCAGAGCTCACTTGTCTTTTGATTCTTCAGTTGTATCAGAGACTGCGCCTTCCAGCAAGTCTGTTACGACCTGATTGAGCTGTGCGGCATTCTTGGATGTGATGACCGGCGTGTCCGACTGTGACTCAATGTCTTTTCTGGTTCGCCCTGCGACCTGGCCGCCCGCCTTGGCAACCGCCAGATTCTCTTGGAAGGTCGTCGGCTTGCGATCCTTCGAAAACTGCGTAGTAGTGGCCTCTGCCAGCATGTTCAGCACCAATTCCAGTGTAGTCATATTATCACGAAGGTTTTCCTTTTTCAAGCCCTTCAGATTCTTGTACTGGCGGGTGGACATGCCGGACCAGGCTCGGGAGATCTCGTCCGTGAGGATGGCATACTCGATGCCCTTCTGCACACCGCGGGCATCCCATTCATCCGTCAGTTCCTTGCGGACTTGGATGGCCTGCAGCCGCTGGTTGATCCATTCACGGCTGTATCCCTTCTTGAGATAGGTTTCCAAAGCCCGGTCAATGGTCAGCTCCGGGTCGATGGTCTCCTCGATACGCTCTCGACCGACCTGTGCCAGCCACAGCTTGAACGGTTCTGCCTTCGGGGAAGGAATAGACTGGATAAGGCGGAGAAGCTGCTCCGTGTCGGCCACATCGGTATTGTATCTCTTGCCATCCGCGGAGCGCATTTTCAGTTGACTACAATTTGTAGTCAACTCACTACCTTCTTTTTTTAAGCGAGTCTTGAGAACACTCCAATATTTCGCCGCATGGCGCTGATCTGGCTGATCCGTCAAAACTGCAACAACATCGACGATGGAAAAGTACCATTCTTCCTTTTCCTCGTCCCATGCGGTGCGAATACGCTTGTCTTCGAACAGTTGGATCTTATCGTTTTGTGCCAATTGAATCACCTCGTTCTGTCATGAATTCTTTCAAAAGTCCCTGGCAACCCTCCTGCACATCCTGCCGAGTTGCCTCGAAGTCCTCGGTGTACCACGGATCTGCCACATTGCCGGGACGAGCGGTGTGATCCATCAGGAGGGACATCTTTTCAGCGTAGTCGCCGCCGCAGATGCGGTACATATCCCGGAGGTTGGCCTGGTCCATGCCGATCAGGAGATCGTATTCGTCGTAATCCCGATTTGTCAACTGCCGTGCGGCATGGCCCTCGCAGGAGATCCCATGCTCTGCCAGCTTGCGCCGTGCCGGAGGATAGACCGGGTTGCCGATCTCCTCCCGGCTGGTGGCCGCCGATTCGATATGAAACTGTGATGCCAGCCCAGCCTTCTGTACCAAGTCCTTCATCACGAACTCGGCCATCGGGCTGCGACAAATATTGCCGTGGCAGATAAACAGGATCTTCTTCATACTGTGTTCTCTCCGAAATCTCATCGTTGCCCTCATTATACCACACATCAGCCTTTTCGTCGAGAACACTTTCCAAATACGCGGAATCCTCGATCATTCTCAGAAGCTCCGACTTGGATAGGTTCTGTGCAGCGGCCTGCTGGATGTACCAGCGGCGCTCCTCTGCGGGCAGCTCTGCCTCCATGATGACAGTATTCTGCGTCCAATTCAGGCGAAGCGCTTCGCCAAGCAGTTTCGGTATGCCGCTGTACAACTGCCAGAAATCCCGCATCCGGCGCACATTGCGTGGAGAGAAGCCGGTCATATTCGGGTATTGTTCTTTCAAGAACTCCGCAGCAGCCACTGCTGCTCCTTTTTCCGAGCGGGTGCAGACAGCCTTGCCGATTTCGCAGTACAGCTCCATCTGCGGCAGAGCCGCTTCCATGGCAGATTCCAGTGCGGCAAACATTGTGCTGTAATCAACAGTCTTTCGGATATTCATAGCTTCTCCTTTCCGGCATACAGCGCCTGATTCAACGCTCAAAGCAGAGAAAAGCACGGTGACACCGCCGTGTTTTTCTCTGCTTTGACCTGTTTCAGATAACCTGTACAATCTGCTCCCAGAGCAGAATATGCTTCTCGTCAATGGCCCGGTTGTCGTGGTAATGGCCGAACAGCCAGTAGTGATAATGCGCTCTCTCCTTGACCTCCTGCAGGAAGTCCGTGAGCGGATCTGCCTCATTGTGGCGGTTTTCCATGAGAGCAACGCTGGTGGGAGCGCAGTGCGTGATAACATAGTCTACAGCCCAATCGACCTTGGCCAAATTTCTCTGTGCTTCAGCGTATTCCGCCTCAGAAGGCATCTCCTGCGCCCACCATGAAATGTGGTTGATGCGATACCTCGCTCTTGGCTTCCGCTGCAGCATCGGGAGCTTTCGCTCAAAATCCGGAGCGCCCGGTTCCAGAATACCATCCTCCGTATCATGGCTTTTTGCTCCGCCCATGGTGAAGAAGTGATAGCCTTCCAGCTCGAAGACCTGTCCCCGCATCAGGTGCAGGATATGAGGACGAATGCGGTGTACCTTGCCGCCGTGCCAGTCTTTCACCGGATATCGTTCCAGTGCGTCGTAGTTTTCATGATTCCCGCAGACGAAGGCCAGCGTGAACGGCAGGCTTTCCAGCCAGTCCAATGCAGCATCGTCACGGCTGTCTCCAAACCACACGCCACCAAAGTCTCCGGCACAGATCACAATGTCCCGCTTTGTCATTTGTGCCTGCTCCGGGAAGTATTTCGGCTTGAAGCGTTCAAAATTACCGTGGCAATCGCCGGTCACAAAAACCATTTTTTCACCTTCTTTCAGTACATGATTTTCTGACGAATCTCAATGCCGCCCTTCATGGTTACTGCGATCTCATCCTTAGAGAGGACTTTTACTGTCTCCACCAGCTGGCGGACAGCACTCTCGTCCCACTCTGTAATGTGAGGCGATGCGTTTTCCAAAGTCTGTGCGGCATCCTGGATGCGCTGATTGGCTTTTGCCTGTTCGCTGTTATCTGCGAGGATCCCGGACCGCTTTTCCTTCAGGAAAGTCTGCTCATCCAAGATCGCTTTGAACTGACTGCCATAGGCGGCAGGATCATCCGTGGCTTTTTCCAGCAGGGTTTGGAACCGCTGCTCCAGTTCTCTCAGCCTGCGTTCAATATCTCCGAGGCTCATCGTACCACCGGGGAATGGGATGATCTCCGTTTCCATGGCATCCGTGATCTGCCGAATCAAGCTATTCTTGTCGGCCATGGCTGTGTTCAGGGCTGCGAGAATTGCCTGCTGGAGCGGTGCTTCATCCAGTGTGGGCGAATTGTGGCAGTATTTCTTGCCGTAATCCAGTCGGCTCACACAGCGCCACACGACCCGTTTTTCGCCGTTTCGTGTCCATGTGCAGCGGCGATACAGGGTCCCGCACTCACCGCAGACCAGCCGCTCCGAGAGCGCATACTTGCTGGCGTAGGAGGCCATCCCCGTGACCGCGTTCTTGGACGGGCTCTTGGCCGCATTCCGCCGGGCCATCTCTGCCTGTACGGCATCATACTTTTCTCGGCTGACAATGCCCTCGTGGTGATTCTCAATGAGGTACATGGGAAGCTGGCCTGTATTCTTGATGGCCTTGCGGTTGATAAAGTCCTGCCGGAAGGTCTTCTGCATCAGCACATCGCCGCAGTATTTTTCGTTCTGCAGGATGCTACGGATGCGGGAGATGGTTCACTCCGGTGAATCCTCGAAGCACTTGACACCTTGCTGTTCCAGTTCATCTTTGATCATCCGCAGGCTGGCCCCAGTGAGATAGCGCTCATAGAGCCATCGGACGATTTCCGCCTGTTCCGGAACGATCTCCGGCTGGCCATCCTCACCCTTGCGGTAGCCGTACAGCTTTTTATATTGGATACTGACTTTGCCAGCCTCCATGGCACGGCGCTTGCCCCATGTGACATTGGCGGAGATGGATTCACTCTCAGACTGGGCGAAGGCCCCGGAGAGGGTGATCCGCAGTTCACTGTCCTCCTCCAGAGAATTGATGTTTTCCTTCTCGAAGATGACTGCGATGCCAAGCTGCTTGAGCGCCCGGATGTAGTAGAGGCAGTCCACCGTGTTGCGGGAGAAGCGGGAGACCGACTTGGTCAGGATGACATCGATTTTCTTCTGACGGCAGTGCCGGATCATCCGCATGAAGTCCTCACGCTTCTTGGCCGAGGTTCCGGTGATGCCCTTGTCCGCAAAGATACCGGCCATCGTCCAAGCGGTGTTGGACATGATTTTATCGGTATAGTACTCTTTCTGCACATCATAGCTGTTTGCCTGATCCTCCTCTTTGGTGGAGACTCGGCAGTAAGCTGCCACCCGGAGCTGTCTGCGGGCTTCTGCCTGGCGGGTGGCTTCCGGTTTGGCAGGGATCTTAATTACTTTCGGGGCATCATCTTTCATTACAGGTCACTCCTTTCTATGATTTGCCCATTTTTTAATCGCAGTTTGACATTTTGGCGGGTCACCAGCACCTCGGACACGGTGCTTTTCAGAAGATCTGCGTTCAGTTCCGCCACACATTCGAAGGCGGAGAAGAGACGCCGGAGACGATTTGTTTCATATTCTTCATTTCCCAGAGCGGCATATTGTTCTGCCGCAAGCCGGAGGATCAGCACTTTGGCGCTGTCCTCGTCGATTGGCTGTTGTTCCAGAGCACTGTCCAGCGCCTCCTGCGTTTTGGGATATGTGGCTGGTGTAGGACTGCGCTGATGCTGTATGCGGTCCGGGTGATTTGCGAGACCGTTAAGCAGATCGGTGACACTTTGTTCCACCCGCGCAGATGGCAGTGTGCCGCAGAGCCTGCGCAGCACTTTTTGAGCTTCCGTCTTTTTCGGAAGCTGGGGCTTGTTTGAGCGCTTTTCATTTGCCGCGGTGAGCAGTTCCTCATCTATGAGCTTGGGATATCCTTTTTCTCCGGTATAGCGCGTGTCCGCCAGAATACGGGCGATCATATTTTTATTCCAAAGCCGTCCCTCGTCGTATGGGATATCTTGCTGGCGAAGCGCCTCGGTCAACTCATTCAAGGATTCTCCCGCGATATATCGGCGGAAGATCTCCTGCACAAGTTTCGCCTCCGCTTCCTGTATGATGATCTCACCCAGAGCCATCTTGTAACCGAAGGGCTGCTTCCGGTTTCCCATTACCGCACCGTCCTCTCTATGGACTCCCGCAGCTCCAGCTCATTTTTCAGGCAGAAGCGGACGGAGTCGTTGCTCTCTATGATAATTTTCTCAACGAGTTCACCAAACAGTTCCGCGTCAAAGCTGTCGAGGAAGTCCGGCCCACCTTCCAGGAGGTCTATCAAGTCTCGGGTCTGCAGGGCGGTCATGTCGCTCTCGGCATCCATCAGCTTTTCTTTTTCCAGCTTGGCCTGCCGGAGCTGCTTGGTCAGCTCATTGTTTTTGGCTATAAAAATGTCAGGATCAACAAGGCCCTGCTGCTTGAGGAAGGCCAATGTCTGATTCTGACTGGATAGATCTGATATTCTTTTATTCAGGGCAACGATGTCAGGACTCCAGAGCATCCTGCGATTGCGGATCATCTGGAGGTTTGTGAGCATCTGTTCCAGAATGGGGCTACTCTGATGTTTCAGCTTATAGTATAGGCGGTAAAAGGATTTACATAGGCTTGTCTCAGAAATTGGCATTAACGGGCACTCTTCACGATTCGTATCGTGTCTCATGCAGCACCAATAGTATTTACCTCTTTGCGGTTTCCTTCGCAGCACTGTCTCACAACACCCACAGATAACCTTTCTTGAGAGAGGATGAATCGTCTCCGATGGACACTTTCCATAGTTTTCCTTTCGCATTTGGATAAGTGTTTGAACTTTTGTGAAAACTTCTTTCGAAATAATAGGAGGATGAGTTCCTTCTACATAGTACTGCTCACGCGCCCCTGTATTTCTGTGCCGAACCGCAGGAATTGCTTCAGTTGTATAGGTCTTCTGCCATAAAGAATCACCAATATACCGTTCGTTTGTGAGGATGTAGTGGATTCCACCAGCTCGCCATACTTTATTCTGATTACTAAGTACACCAGCTTCATTTAACTTGTGGGCAATCTGCTCTTTACTGATGCCATCAAGATACCACTGGAATATTTTGCAGATAATCACGGCCCGTTCAGGGTCGATTTCGATTTTTTTATTTACGATTCTATAGCCATAAGGTGTGGAGGGTGGAAGAAATGTTCCGTTTTCCATCCTGCGCTGATAGCTCCATCGCATATTACCCGAGATGGACTCACTCTCTTTTTGAGCGAAGGCAGCGTAGATGGCGGTGATAAGCTCGCTGCTTACATTGACGGTATCGATACCTTCACGCTCGAATCGGACATTGACACCCAACTCTTTCAGTTCACGGATATTCTGAAGGCAGTCTTTGGTGTTGCGGGCAAAGCGTGAGATAGACTTGACAAGGATCTGGTCAATCAGGCCCCGACGGCAATCCGCCATCATCCGCTGGAAGTCATCCCGCTTAGCCACCGAAGTTCCGGTGATTCCCTCGTCCGCATAGATGTCAACCATGCGCCATTCGGCCTTACTTGAGATTAACTCAGTGTAGTAGCGGTTCTGGGCAGCAAAGGAATTGAGTTGATCCTCGGAGTCTGAGCTGACACGAGTGTAGGCAGCAACCCGCAGCCGCACATTTTGAGGTTGCTCCGCAGGCTCGATTTTTATAACGCGGGGCTGCTTTTCTGCCAGTGCTGTTGTTCCATCTACCAGCCGCTTTTCATCCATGTTCGCTCACCCCCTTTTTTGCAACACAAACACTACCACAACAGCGTCCGAATAGCTACTGAAAGATGAAGAAAATCAGAGAAAAAACATGACTTCAACACCGTTATCCGCAGCGATCCGTGCGGCGATTTTTCTCAGCTCTTTTTCAGTGAAAATGCCGCATTCCCGGAGTTTTCTGAGCAGGATCACGATTCCATAGAAATTGATATTAGGGTTCATAATTGCGCTCCTCCCTGTATCTGACCATCTCTGCGGCACAAGCATGGGAACCGTCCGAGGAAGGAATCAAAAATAGGCAATAGTTGAACCTGTGAATAAAGGAGAGAGGAATCGAATGCAAAAATATAGGAGGGGGTGGACAATTCCCATGCTTCTGCCGCAAGAGTGTGATCGCTCCGGCAACGGAAGCAAATGCTCCCATCACCGGAGCGGTCAGAACTTTACGGTTTTGTTTGCCTGTATTCGACACTACTTCCCCAGGCAGGGCGGCAACTTGAACTGTGCTGGCTCACATCACGGGACTCTCACCCCTCCGAGGATCTCTCGAAGCTGCGTACAGGAGTATCATTATGGGCTGACGGGATCATGGCGGGGACAGCTTGCCAAAGCTGCCTTGGCCTGAGTGGGTATCGCTCTGCACCTTATTTGGCCGTCCTTTGATGCGGAGTCATTCCGCACAGGTGGTCTTCGCGCACTCGGCCTGACGCTGGCTCCGTCAGCTAATGTATTCAAGTTGCCGGATATGACCGCCTGGGCGGTGTTTTTCAAGGAACAACGCCGCTGATTTATCAGCAGCGGAGTAAGGTTCAAAGCCCTCTCACTCTATTAGCCGTTGAAAACACCGTTCGCACCAAACTTTTTTGTCATCTCAGCATCTTTTTCAATTTCTGCAAGATACGGATCTTTCGATTATGGATCGTCATTCGATGGATACCCATCATTTCTTCAAGCTCACGCTCTGAGCACTCGTCGAAAAACAGCGCATGAATCAGAGTCCGTTCTTCTTCGCTCAACTGATCCAGTGCGGCCCGCAAACGGCATAAATCGTCTTTCCTGATTACGGCATCCTCGACGCCTTCAGCATCGTCCGCAAACTGGCACTTCGCAGAATATATAAGCCGCTCCAGCGAATCCTCTTTGCTGGGAACATAACTTTCCGCACCATTCTCGGCATTTTTCCTGCGCTGTTCGCTTTTCAGATCTACCTCCATGTATTTCATCTTACGGTCGCTTTTCTTCAAGACCTCCAACACATCCGGGCGCTCTTTTAAGCCGGGATATATCTTCAAATAATCGACCCGATATGGGTCATTGTGATACGACATTTTTTATCCTCCGTTTTTTCGAGATTTGGTGGTGAAGCAAATCTCGAAAACGGAGGACCACGGCAGCGTGGCAAAAGCGCCCCAAAATGCAAAAAAGCTCCCGGAGCGCAATGGCTCCGGGAGCAGGACGCAGTATTAGAATGATAGGCGGTTCGCGGCGCTGGAGGGCCGTACAGATCCGTACACAAGGGGCGCAAGCCGGCCTTGTGGTGACCAACGGCGTAATATCGTCTTCTGCACAGCAAAAAAATCACCCGCCCGCATCATCTATCGGACGCATCCGATAACCAATGATAACGGGCGGGCAACCTCAGCCGTGACCTGCTGGACAACCTCCTGTATGACTTTTCTATAACCTCAGCTGCAACCTGCTGAGCAGTCTCCTGTACAACCTCCTCCGCAACCTCTGGAGCAACCTACTGCGTAACCTCAGCTACAACCTCAAGTTGTTCTCATTTTACATTTAAATACTTCTTAATGACCTCGGCATGCTCTAACGCCAGATAGGGCTTTGCTGCTGTATAGTATGTCTGTGCCATAGAGAGATTTCCCTGAAATCCCATGGCGAGAATCGCATACATGTTCAATTCGCTGTCCTTTGGGTCGAAGCGCAGAGCATCAATAGCCGTCTTTTGTGCCAGGATATAATCCTTGCACTCCATCTTAAGGCGGACGTATCCCTTGGTGATCTGCAGATACAGCGACTGATAGTACATGGACAACTGCATCAACCACAGCTCGTGTTCACACCTCGGAAGCAGTTGTCCCTTGTACAGATTGATTGCAGTGTGGTAGAGAGAATGGCGCATATCAGGTTTTTCTTCTGTTTTCAACTGAATGCAGGCATCCTCAAAGCGGTCAAAGTCTGTATGGATATTATAGTCGGGATTAATCTGGAATGTACCGTTCTTACCGACGACCAGCTTGTCAAGGCCGATAACAGAAAGGGTACGCCGCAGGCGGTAAACGATATTGTTGACAACCTTATACGGCGAATCGAGTTCATCGTATGGGCAGATGATCTCTGCCAGCGTGTCAATGGAGAAATTCTTTTTGTGATTCAGAATGAGATATGCCAGGAGCAGGTAGCACTGGTCCGCCTTGATATCTTCTCCGGTCAGCGTTCCCTTTGGGCCGATGATCTCCATACCGCCAAAGAAATTGATATGGATGTCCTCCGGATTGTATTTGGATGCTTTTGTGGCGGCCAAAATGGACTGCTGTTGTTTGATCTCGTTGAGCTCCAGTACTACCGCGTAGGAAGCGATGAACAGGAAAACCGGGTCATCCGTGTAGCGGGTCGGATCATCCACAGCAATAAATCCCTGATTGATTCGCTTGGAGAATGGTGCCGCCAATAATGTAGTCACCCCATACGCCTGAAAGAAGGCTGCTTCATCCGGATAGATTTTCTCCAATCTCTGCAAATCAGAAATCACGACTGGTTTATTGGCTCGAAGTGATTTCCTCCATCTCGGAAACTTCTCCATAGGCAGGCACTGGAGCATATCTCTCTGTGCTGGGACACCATCTTTGCACCACTCATAGGTAATGACGCCGATCCCAAGCTCCCAGTCAGCCTCCACCACAGAGGCCCTTGATGCGCCATAAAACTCAGCTGCACCTTTCAGAAGGCCATTAATGATGGCTTCCGAATCCTCGGTGTTCCGCAGGCTGGCCTCCAACACGCTCATCCCACGATGAAACGCGCTGCATTCAACAAGCGGGGTGGTTTCCTGAATGACTTCGTTGCTCATGAATACGCCTCCTTTGATTTGTAAAAAAGCGCAGAGACTGTCCAATCTAACTCGGACAGCCTCTGCTGTGAACCGCACAGCAAGGCTGAGCGGTTATGTACTATACCATTGTCTTGATGAATGCAGCAAGCGCTTCGCGTTGGTCCTCCTTGAGCGCCGCAACACTGTTGTCAAACTCACTCCGGGCATTCAGAGTGTTTGCCGGATCGTCCTCCGCAAAGAACTGAGCCAGCGTGATTCCACAAGCGTCACAAATCGCATTTACCGTCGGAATGGACGGTTGGTTGTTCCGCTTGAAGATATTACTGATCGTTGTCTGCGACAGTTTGGATTCCTGCGCTAATCGATAAATAGTCCATCCGCGCTCGTCCATTAGCTGTCGAATTCGCTGTTGTGCATTGAACATTGGTACCACCTACTATGCTATTAGTATACACCTCATTTGATTGCCTTCATAGAAATCATCGGTAAGCGTCAAACAATAGGCCGGATTGAAACGGCCAGTGAAGTGTGCCAGAATAT
>CAVHYW010000028.1:0-32018 GCA_963640475.1 bacterium
GGAGCGGACGCTGGAACATGCGGATGCACTGGTAGCGGCCTTTGACGGGCTGGAGGTGAGACCGTGAACATCGGATTGATCGACGTGGACGGTCACAATTTTCCCAACCTTGCGATGATGCGGCTGTCTGCCTACCACAAAGCCCGTGGCGACAGCGTGGAGTGGTGGGACGGATTCAAGCACTACGACAGGGTATACATGAGCAAGGTGTTTACCTTCTCGCCGGATATGGATACCTGCATCAACGCCGACGAGATCATCACCGGCGGAACGGGGTACAAGGACTACGGGAGCCTGCCGGACGATGTGGAGCGGATGCGGCCCGACTACTCACTGTATCCAGCGTGGAAACCGGCCATCGGTTTTTTGACCCGTGGGTGTATCCGAAATTGTCCATGGTGCATCGTGCCGAAGAAAGAGGGGCTGATCCGACCGGCGGCCACATGGGAGGAGATCAAGCGCCCGGACAGCAGGGATATTATTTTCATGGACAATAACGTTCTGGCCCATGACCACGGCCTTGAGCAGATCGACCGCATGGGGCGAGAGAATGTGCGTGTGGACTTTAATCAGGGGCTGGATGCACGGCTCATTACGCCGCAGACCGCAAAGCTGCTGGCGGGGCTGAAATGGATCAGGTTTGTTCGCATGAGCTGCGACACGTCCGCCATGCTGCCGGTGATCGAGCAAGCCACGGCGTATCTGCGTGAGGCCGGTATACCGTCCTGGCGGTTCTGGTGCTATTTACTGGTGCAGGATGTGGCGGAATCCCACCGGAGGGTGCTGGCGCTGAAAAAGATGGGTGTGGAGCCGTTCGCCCAGCCCTACCGGGACTATGACGGCGGGGAGCCGACGGATGAACAGAAGCGACTTGCCCGCTGGGTCAATATGCGGGCAGCGTTCGCATCATGTAGCTTTGAAGAATTTACAGGTTGAGAGGAGAAAGCATATGACACGAGAAGGGCAAACAGCCTTGTGGGAAGATGAGAAAGAACTTCCGTCGAAGTGCTGCGGGGTATGCCGGTACTGCGCGGAACTGAAAACGCCTTATGAAAGATCTGACGGCGCTGTGATTTTCGGCTATTGCTTTTCCGAGGGGGACAAGGATTACTCGCCTAATATGGGAAAGGGACTTGCGATATTCCTTCCTCTGGACTGTGGAGCTGGGTGTAAGAAATTCAAGAAACGGAGGACGGAAACATGACACAAAAGGAGATCGTGACGGCGCTGCGGTGCTGTGCGGATGATAGCGGCTATGGCGCCTGCCCGAAACGGGATGTGCCGGAATCAATTGAGGATTGTAGTAACGGACTATCGATTGCTGCCGCTGACCTGATTGAGAATCAGCAGCGGGAGATGGAAGCGCTGAAATCTGCGCTGCATGAAATGGCTGTTGACTTTGTGGCGATGGGCAGAATTGACTATTGGTTTTGTGACGATGTGCCGACAGAACTGCACATGAAGCACCAGCCGAAAAATGACGGAAATTACGAAAATGAACCGTGTGTCGAATGTGTGAAAGAATATTATTTGCAGAAAGAGAATGACAACCCCTCCGCCACCTTTGGCGCCACCTCCCCTTACACAGGGGAGGCAAGGGCTGTCGAGGACGCCAGCCCCTACGCATCGACCGCCGAGGACCCGGACGGTAACGAAATCTACCGGTCGGCGCTGGATACGTTTGGAAAAAGCTCACAGATGCAGGTAGCCATCGAGGAAATGAGCGAGCTGACAAAGGAGCTTTGCAAAAACGGCAGAGGGCAGGAGAACACCACCCACATTGCAGAGGAGATCGCCGACGTGGAGATCATGCTGAGGCAGATGGTGATGCTGTTCGACTGCGCGGGGCAGGTGGAAACATTCCGCCGGTACAAGCTGGAGCGGCTGGCGGAAAGGATCAAGGAGGTGGAATGATGGCGAGATATATCAACGCTGATGATCTGCAAGCGCAGCTTGAGCGCAAGAAAGCTGGGATTGCCAATCGGCGCTATACCGAGGGCTGGAACGACTGCATGATGCGTGTTAAGAGCATGGTAAGCAAAGCGCCTGCCGTTGACGCGGAGGTAGTAACCCGATGCAAGAACTGTTATTACTCAGTGGTGATTGGGGATACCTTGTACTGCACCTTTTGGAGCAAAAACACTGATGAAAGCGGCTACTGCCACGAGGGAGGATAAGACAATGGCGGAATACATTGACCGCGATGATGCAATCAAGGTTGTAAATTGGCAAAGTTCAATCACCATGACAAGAGCAGCGATGAACTATGCAATCAAATCCATCCCCGCCGCTGACGTTGCCCCGGTGGTGCATGGGCGGTGGGTTCACCATGATGACGGCGTAGTTACTTGCAGTGAATGCGGAAACGCAGAATCCAGTGAAAGCTACTATTGCAGGTATTGCGGGGCGAAGATGGATCTGTAAAAGGCCATGGGGCGAAATGTGAAAGGCAGGTGGGGCGCATGGCAAGCGGGAGCTATCGGCAGGTTTATGTGGTGTGCCCCTACTATGTGACGGACAACGGCAGGGACAGGATCGTATGCGAGGGGCTGACCCCCGGCGGGCAGAACCAGACCTTTTACCAGAAGCGGCAGGACTACGCCTTGCAGATGGAGCTGTTCTGCTGTGGGGACTACTGGCGCTGTGAGATATGCGCCGCCTTGGACGCGAAGTACCGGGAAGATGAACCATGAGATAAGAGGGGCTGCGGCCCCTCTTTTGTCGTATGCGGGGGTGGGATAGAAAACACGGTTCGGGATTTGATAACATGAGAAAAAGGGGCAAAGACCCATTTGGGAGGGAGAGCCGTCAAAAAGAGAGGTGGTGACCAGTGGCCGGTGAGGAGAATCTTATCCCTATCAGCAAACGAACCAAGGACGAAGCAAGGGAAATTGGCCGAAAAGGCGGGAAAGCGTCCGGGGCTGCGCGGCGCCGGAAAAGGAGCCTGAAAGAAGCGGCTGACCTGTATCTGTCTCTCCCTGTGGAGGATAAGCGCCGGTGGAACAAGCTGGCCCGCCGGTATCTGGACGCGGAGGACATCGACAACCAGATGGCCATGATCGCGGCGCTGTGGGATGGGGCGGTGTCCGGCGACGCAAGGTCGGCCAAGGTGCTGATCGACCTGATCGGCACGGAGGGCGAGGAGCAGCAGGGCGAGACGCTGGAGATCACGGGACTTCCGGAGGAGTATAAGCGATGATACTGGATCTGTCTCAGATCAGCGACAAGCAGGACGCTTTCCTGCGGGACGCTCACCGGCATGTGGCATACGGTGGGGCCCGGGGCGGCGGCAAGAGCTGGGCCGTGCGCACCAAGGCCAAGATACTGGCCTGTGAGTATCCCGGCATTAAGCTGCTGATCGTGCGTAAGACGTACCGGGAGCTGGCAAACAACCATATTGACGTGCTGCGCCCGGAGCTGCACGGCATTGCCAAATACAACAAGTCCGACAAGGTGTTTACCTTCCGCAACGGCTCCACGCTGGCCTTCGGCTACTGCGCCACCGACAGCGACCTGATGCAGTATCAGGGCGCGGAGTACGACGTGATCTTTCTGGACGAGGCGGGGCAGCTGCAGGAGGACTGGATCAAGAAAATCAATGCCTGTGTGCGCGGCACCAACGGCTTCCCCAAACGCACCTACTACACGCTGAACCCCGGCGGGCCTGCCCACGGGTACTTCAAGAGGCTCTTTGTGGACAGGCGCTTTGAGGACAGGGAAAGGGCGGAGAACTACAGCTTCATTCAGGCCCTTGTCACCGACAACAAGGCGCTGATGGCGACCCAGCCGGACTACATCACGGAGCTGGAGAACCTGCCGCCCAAGCTGCGGGAGGCGTGGCTGCACGGAAGCTGGGACATCTTCGAGGGGCAGTTCTTCGAGGATTTCCGGCCTGATCCGCCTGCCGCCAAGGCCGTTGAGCTGGGCACCACGGTGGAGGAGCTGCGGCAGCAGCATAGGTGGTGCCATGTGATAGAGCCCTTTGAGCCGCCCCGTGGGTGGAACATCATGCGCAGCTACGACTTCGGCTATGGAAAACCCTTTTCCGTGGGGTACTGGGCGGTGGACTACGACGGGACGCTGTACCGGATCATGGAGATGTACGGCTGCACTGCCACGCCCAACGAGGGCGTGAAGTGGTCGCCGGACGAGCAGTTCCGCCGCATGGTGGAGCTGGAGCGCAGTCATCCGTGGCTCAAGGGCCGGAAGATCGTGGACAGTGTGGCAGACCCGGCCATCTGGGACGCTTCACGGGGTGAGAGCATCGCCGAGACCGCCATGCGGTACGGCATCTACTTCTCTCCCGGCGACAACCAGCGTATCCCCGGCTGGATGCAGGTACATTACCGGATGCAGTTCGACGAGAACGGCTATGCCCGGATGTATGTATTCAACTGCTGCAAGGCGTTTATCCGCACCATCCCGCTGATGATGTACTCCGAGACCAAGCCGGAGGACTTGGACACCGATCTGGAGGATCATGTGGCCGACGAGGTGCGGTATATGTGCATGTCCCGGCCCATCAAGCCGGTGGTGCCGGTGAAACCGCGGATCATACTCAGCGACCCGCTGGATATGTTCAAAAGGCGATAGGAGGAGCATATGGAAGAAACCAAGACAATGGAAGTCCCGCAGGCGGCGGCCATCGGGGCGGAGCAGGTGAAGAAGCTGACGGAGGTCTTGCAGAAGTACAAGACCGGGAAGGTGCGGACGGAGCGCCGGATCATCGCCAGCGAAAACTGGTGGAAGCTGCGCAACGACGCCGAGGAGGGCGGCAACAGCCTGACCATGGCCAAGGAGGGCTTTAAGAGCGCGTCGGGGTGGCTGCACAACGTGATCGTCAGCAAGCACGCCGACGCCATGGGAGCCTACCCAGAGCCAAACATCCTGCCACGCGAGGAGGACGACAGGGCCGAGGCCCGCATCCTGACGGCCATCATCCCCTGCGTGCTGGAGCAGAATCAGTTTGAAAAGACCTATTCCGACGTGGCGTGGCAGAAGATCAAGAGCGGCACAGGCGTGTACAAGGTGGTGTGGGACACCGGAAAGCTCAACGGGCTGGGCGACATCACCATCAGCAAGGTGAACCTGCTGAACCTGTATTGGGAGCCGGGGATCACCGACATCCAGCGCAGCCGCTATCTCTTCCATGTGGAGCTGATGGACAGGGATCTGCTGGAGGAGCAGTATCCGGCGCTGGAGGGCAAGCTGAAGGGCCAGAACTTCATGACCGCCAAGTTCCTTACCGACGACACGGTGTCCACCGACGGCAAGCTGCCGGTGGTGGAGTGCTACTACCACAGGTATGTGCAGAGCCGGAAAACGGTGCAGTACGTCAAGTACGTCAACGATCAGGTGATATTCGCCACGGAGAACGATGCGGCTCTGGCCCGGCGGGGCCTTTATGACCACGGCATGTACCCCTATGTGTTCGACGCGCTGTTCCCCATCGAGGGCAGCCCCTGCGGCTACGGCTTTGTGGATATCTGCCGCAATCCCCAGACGTGCATCGACCTGCTGAACACCAGCTTCGTCAAGAACGCCATGGCGGGTGCGACGCCCCGGTACTTCAACCGGCAGGACGGCGGCATCAATGAGCAGGAGTTCCTTGACCTGACCAAGAGCATCGTCCATGTCAACGGCAATCTGGGCGAGGACAGCCTGCGGCAGATACCGTTTCAGGCCATGGACGGCGTGTATGTCAACTACCTCGACCGGATCATTCAGGAGCTGCGGGAGACCAGCGGCAACACGGAGACGGCCACCGGCTCCACCAGCAGCGGTGTGACGGCGGCCAGCGCCATCGCCGCCTTGCAGGAGGCCAGCGGCAAGGGCAGCCGGGACAGCAGCCTGTCCGCCTACCGGGCGTATACGGAACTGGTGAACCTGAGCATTGAGCTGATCCGCCAGTTCTACGACATGCCCCGGAAATTCCGCATTGTGGGACAGTATGGCATGCAGGAGTATATCACCTACGACAACCGCAACCTCAAGCCGCAGGCACAGCTCTCCATGGTGGCGGGCATGGGCGACCGGCTGCCGGTGTTCGACATCAAGGTCAGCGCCCAGAAAAAGAACGTGTACACCAAGGTGAGCCAGAACGAGCTGGCGCTGCAATTCTTCCAGATGGGATTTTTCAATCCGCAGCTGACGGATCAGGCGCTGATGTGCCTTGACATGATGGAGTTTGACGGCAAGGACGGCGTGATGCAGAAGGTGAGCCGGAACGGCACCATGTTCCAGAAGCTGACCCAGTACATGCAGTTGGCGCTCCAGCTGGCGGCAAAGGCCGCGCCGGAAATGGTGCAGGGCCTGAGCAACGACATCATGATGACCATGGGTGTGGCTCCTGCGGGCGGCGGTACAGCTGCCGTGCCTGCGGAAAAGACGGATGCAGAGAAGGAGCCTGCCATCGTGGAGAACGCGAGGGCACGTAGCAACGACAGCGCCCAGCCGGACGGCGGGGCCGTGACAGGGAGGGCAAAAGACAAATGATCGACGTGATCTATGACCGGAAACGGCTGATTGTGAAGGTGAAAGGCCACGCCCAGAGCGGCGAAGCGGGCCATGATCTGGTGTGCGCCGCCGCCAGTATGCTGACATACACGCTGGCGGCCAATGTGACGGAGCTGTGCGCCGACCGGCGGAGAGTGCGGCGGCCTGTGCTGGACATCCGGGAGGGCGACACCACCATCGCCTGTGCGCCGGTACACGGCATGCAGGCGGTAACGACGCTGATCTTTGACAGCGTGTGTATGGGCTTTGACATTTTGCAGCAGAAGTATCCGAAAAATCTCAGCTACAAAGTGGTGGGATAGAGATTCATGCAGAGAATCGTGTAAGCTATACTTGGCTTTCATTTTTCGCCTCCTTTCTATGGGCCGCCTGCCGGTGGGCAGCGTTAGTACACCGGCACCTCTATGCGGGCAAATGTTCCAAGGCGGCGACGCGGTCTCCAAAACCGCGTGCGGTGGGTTCGATTCCCAACTGTCCGCGCCATACTCCATCGACTCGCCGGTCGTAAGCGGCAGATTTTCAGGAGGAAAATTGTATGACCATTCTTTTTAAGTGGCTGGGCTTGCAGCTGTTCGCCGAGGGCGGCGATGGCGGCGCAGGTACGGCTGCGACACCGGGCGATAATGCTCCCGACGCCGGGGAGACGCGCCTTCGGGAGCTGGGTGTGCCCGAAAGCGTGCTGGCAAAACGGGCGAAACGGGCCAAAGCAGCCCCCGCGCCGCGCATGGAACAGCCTGCCCCCCGGCAGGAGACCGCGCAGCAGCAGGGGCAGCAGCCCGCCGAGGAGCAGGACGCCGCTGCCGAGAACACCGCACCCGCAGAGGGAGACAACGCAGCCCCGGCCCGGATGAGCTGGGACGAGATCATGGCAGACCCGGAGTACAACAAGCAGATGCAATCCGTCATCAAGGCACGGCTCAAGACCGCCGGTCAGGCGGAGGACGCGCTGAGTAAGCTGACACCGGTGCTGGAGCTGGTGGCCCGCAAGTACGGGCTGGACGGCAAAGACCCGGACGCGCTGGCAAAGGCCATTTCGGAGGACGATTCCCTGTATACGGAAAAGGCCGAGGAAACGGGCATGTCGGTGGCGGCGGTGAAGCAGATCGAACAGCTCCGGCGGGACAACGCCCGCTTGCAGGCCCAGAACGAGAAGGCCGCTGCGCAGCAGGCGTTCATGGCCCACATGGAGATCCTGCAGCAGCAGGGGGAAGCGCTGAAAAAGACCTTCCCCAACTTCGATCTGGCGACGGAGATGCAGAATCCCACCTTTTCCCGCATGACCTCGCCCAGCGGCGGCGTGAGCGTGGAGGACGCCTACTACGCCATCCACCGCAAGGAGATCCAACAGGCCGCCATGCAGGTGGCAGCGCAGAAGACGGCGGAGCAGATGTCCAATGCCATCCGATCCGGCCAGAACCGCCCCGTGGAGAACGGGACGCAGGCACAGGCTCCCTCTGTGACCACATTTGACTATGCCCATGCTTCCCGGGAGCAGCGCGAAGCGCTGAAGCGTAAGATCCGGGAAGCGGCGGCCAGAGGGCAGAAGATCTATCCCGGCAAGTAAGCCGCTTCTCCCTCTACGACGACGAGAGGAGAATTGTACATGAATACGATTATGACCAAGCTGATGGTTTTTGCCATCAATTTGCAGCTGTTTGCCGACGCGGGCACCGTGGTGAACGCCACCGGCAACTATGTGAACGCCTATGACGGCACCCCTACCGCCTTTTCCGGCAGCAACACGCTGGCGGGAGAGCTGAAGACCTTCTACGACACGGAGCTGCTGGAAAACGCCCGCGTCGAGATGATCTACGCGCAGTTCGCCAAGAAGCAGCCTCTGCCCAGCGGCCGCGGCAAGACCGTGGAATGGCGTAAGTGGAACACCTTCGCCCGTGCCGGTAAGCTGACCGAGGGCGTGATCCCCACCGGCCAGAAGTTCGGCATGAGCGTCAAGACCGCTTCCATCGACCAGTACGGTACCTTCGCCGCTGTGTCCGACCAGCTGGAGCTGCACGCCTATGACGACGTGATCCTCGGTGCCACCGAGGAGATGGGCGCGTCTCTGGCGGAGACGCAGGAGGTGCTGATCCGCGATTCCCTGCTGGTCAACACCAACGTGCTGTACTGCGACAACGTGACCGAGGACGGCACTTTCGTGTCCACCCCCACCAGCTGCGCGACCATGGGTGCAGGCGGCACCACCGGTCAGGGCGAAAGCGCCACGGCTGACGGCTGGGCCAAGCTGACCCCCGACATGGTGGCCAAGGCTGTGACCAAGATGAAGAAGGATCGCGTGCCCACCATCAACGGCAAGTATGTGATGGTGATCCATCCCAGCGTGGCCTATGACCTGCGCAAGAGCAAGGACTGGGTGGAGGGCCACAAGTACGCCGCCACCACGGAGCTGTTCAACGGCGAGATCGGCGAGCTGCACGGCATGCGCTTCATCGAGAATGTGTTTGCCCCTGTGCTGGGCGGCAACACCTACAAGAACAAGTCGGGCGGCGTCACCTACGCATGCTACGCCTTCGGCAAGGATTCCTTCGGCATCATTGACCCCGAGGGCGGCGGCGCAGAGATGATCGTCCACGACAAGAGCGAGATCGGCGGCCCGCTGAACCAGTTCAGCACCATCGGCTACAAGTTCGAGACCAACGGCGCCACCATGCTGTACGCCGAGCGCATGCTGCGCGTGATGTGCGTGTCCAGCTACAGCGCCACCGACGAGGTCAACTGACGACCCATGAGGGGCAGGGAAAGCCCTGCCCCTCTTATCATGTAAGGAGGAACAACATGGCAGATAATAACGTGAATATGCAGAACACTGACGGCGTGCAGGTCGATCCTGCCGCTTCCGCCACTCAGCCGGAGGAGAAGAAACCCAAGAAGAAGGCCGCGCCTGTGGAGGAGCGGGAGGAGGTATACATCCCCCGCGGACAGGCCAACGACGACCCCAACTTCTTCGTCAGCGTCAACGGTGTGAACTACCTGCTGCCCAAGGGCAAGAAGAGCATGGTGCCCAAGTGCGTGGCCGCCGAGATCCTGCGCTCCTTTGAAGCACAGGAGCTGCTGGAGCAGAAGAAGGAGGAGCTGCTGGAAGCTGCCAAACAGCCCCAGCAGTAAAAACAGGACATACGAAAGGGGCGCGTGGTGCGCCCCTTTTTTCAAAGGAGGACAGGACTATGACCATCAACGAAGCGGTGGAGCTGGTAGACCGCATGAAGCCCAACCAGTATGACCACGAGACAAAGGTGCGGTGGCTCAGTAAGCTGGACGGCATGATCTTCCGGGAGGTGATCGTTACCCACGAGGGCGGCGCACTGACGCAGTTTGACGGCTATGACGACGCTGACCCGGACACGGTGCTGCTGGTGCCGTATCCCTATGACGAGGATATCTACAACTACTTCCTGCAATCCCAGATCGACAAGGAGAACGGGGAGATGGCCAAGTATAACCAAAGCATCGTGCTGTATAACAACGCTTATCAGACCTTCTGGAACTGGTACAACCGGACGCATGTGCCGCTGCCTGCGGAAACGGCGTTCCGGTTTTGAGGGGAGGGAGAGAAAATGCCGTATTTCCCCACAGTGGAGGAGACGAAAACCTATCAGCAGGTGACGGATGTGTTCCGGGGCTATGAACACAACCAGCGGATCGGAGACGGGGCGTTCTATGAGATGGAAAACCTTACATCGGACTACTATCCCATGATGGCCAGCCGGAAGCAGCGGGGCGTGCTGGACACCGTATTGACTGCACCGGGCGGCATGCTGGCCAAGGAGGCGCTGGCCTATGCGGACAACGGAAAGCTCTGCTACAACGGCTATGAGATCGTAGGGCTGACGCTGACGGCGGGCGAAAAACAGCTGGTGAGCATGGGTGCGTATCTGCTGATCTGGCCGGACAAGAAGTACCTAAACACCAAGGACATCACAGACTTCGGCAGCATGGAAGCCAGCTTCGAGAACAGCGGCGGCACGGTGACCTATTCCCTTTGCACCGCCGACGGCAGCGCATTGGAAAAGGTGTCCAGCACCAAACCGGAGGAGCCGCAGGGCGGCGACTATTGGATCGACACCAGCCAGACGCCCCATGTGCTGCAAGTGTGGAGCGAAAGCAGCGAGATGTGGACGGGCGTGCCCACCGTATACACCAAGATCCAAGCAGTGGGCATCGGGGCGCAGTTTGAACAGTATGACGGCGTGAAGATCAGCGGTGTGGCCTACGGCGGAGACAGTGCCGCGGTGAAGGAGCAGTTTGACGGCCTGAACGCCACGAAGGTGATCTATGCCCGCGACGACAACTACATCGTGGTGGTGGGCCTGATCGACCTGACCTATGAGCAGACAGCTGGGACGGTGAAAGTGGAACGGCTGGTGCCGGACATGGACTATGTGTGCGAAGCGCAGAACCGGGTATGGGGCTGCAAGTACGGCATGGTGGATGGCAAAGCCATAAACGAACTGTACTGCTGCGTGCTGGGAGACTTCCGCAACTGGAACCGCTTTCTGGGCATTTCCACCGACGCATGGGCGGCTTCTGTCGGCTCGGACGGCGCATGGACGGGGGCGGCCAACTATCTGGGCTATCCCACGTTCTTTAAGGAACAGACCATCCATCGGGTGGCCATCAGCTCCGTGGGCGCTCATCAGGTGACGGAGACGGTGGGCCGGGGCGTGCAGAGCGGCAGCCATAAAAGCCTGTGCGTGGTGAACGAGGTGCTGTATTACAAGGCCCGTGAGGGCGTGTGCGCCTATGACGGCAGCTTTCCCGCGTCGGTGGGCGAAGCGCTGGGCGAGGTGCGATATCACAATGCCGTGGGCGGTGGATGCGGCGGCAAGTACTACCTGTCCATGCAGGACGGGGCCGGAAAGTGGCATTTGTTCTGCTATGACGCGGAAAAGGGCCTGTGGCACCGGGAGGACGCGCTGCACGCGCTGTGCTTCACCCAGATGGACGGAGAACTGTACGCCATCGACGCGGAGAACAAGCGGCTGCTGGCCATGCGCGGCAGTCAGGGCACGCCGGAGACGGCTGTGAAATGGTTCGCCGAGACGGGCCTAATCGGCTATACCACGGTGGAGCAGAAGTATGTGAGCCGGTTCAACCTGCGGATGATGCTGCCAAAAGGCTCACGGGCGGACATGTATATCCAGTATGATTCCGACGGCGTGTGGCACCACTGCGGCCACATGGAGGGCACGGGTACCCGGAGCTTCATGCTGCCGGTACGGCCACGGCGCTGCGACCACTTCCGCTTTAGGATAGAGGGACAGGGCAACGTTCGGGTATACTCGTTTGCAAAGATACTGGAGACAGGGAGTGACGCGACATGGTAATTCTGCCCTCGCCGCCGATGCTGCAAGGGAACCAGACCCAGCAGCTGCAAGATGTGCGGCGGTACCTGTTCCGCCTTGTGGATCAGCTGAACAGCAGCCTGAACAATCTGACGGCGGAGAGCTTTTCACCCGGTGGGGTGCAGGCGCTGACCGGCGCGGCCGATGAGGACAAGCAGACGCAGGCCGACCTGAAAAGCCTTATCATCAAAAACGCCAACGAAGTGCGCGAGACCATTGAAGTGATATCGAAAACGCTGAAAAGCGAGTATGTGGCCATTTCGGACTTCGGTACGTTCCGGGAGGACATGGAGAACACCATCACGGAGACGGCGGCAGGACTGGAGCAGGAGATCAGCACCCGCAGCGAGGTGGTGAATAACTTCATTGCCGCCACCAACGGCTATATCCGGCAGGGCGTGGTGGGCTACGACGGGGCGACGCCCATCATCGGCATCGCCATCGGACAGGACATCCGATTGACCGGCGTGACGGAGACGGTGGGCGGCAAGGTCTATGAGGAGATCGACACCAGCCAGAACATGAGCGTGTGGACGACCACGAAGCTGTCATTCTACGTCAATGGCGGCGAGGTGGCCTACTTTGCCAACGACGCGCTGTATGTGACGGGCATCCACACGGGGACGGTAACGTTCCCCAACTGGGTGGTGGACGACGGCAACGGCCTTTCCTTCCGCTGGACAGGAGGTAACACATGAGCACAGCCTATTCATGGGGCAGCGGCCCGGTACTGTCCTTCACCGTTTCGGACAATATCACCCGGGACGGCGGCACGGCGTATTCCGGCTATCTGACGGTGACGCTGGGCGGATGCAGCGGCGGCAGCTATTTCGGCTATTCCATCAGCTGCACGGTGGACGGCCAGACGGTACAGATGAAGGGCAACACGCCCAGCACATGGTCATCCGGAGCATACAGCCAGCGCTTCTATATCTCCGGCAGCTCCACGGCCAGTACCATCACCATCACGATACGCATGAGCAGCAACAGCGGGCGCAGCGACGGCGTGTATAACTACGCCACCAGCATCGGCTCCTATTCCGGCGGCGGAGGCAGTACAGGTCCCACAGCGGGCGCGACAGTACCAACGCTGAACAAGAGCAGCGCGAAGCTGGGCGAAGCGGTGACCATCTACACGCCGCGTCAGGATTCCCGGTACACCCACACGGTGACCTATGAGGTGGGCGGCGGCAGCGGCACCATTGCCACCGGCGTGACCACCAGCTGTGTGTGGACACCGCCCACGAGCCTGATCGACAAGGTGAACACCGGGGGAACAAACTGCACCATCACGGTGACAACGTATTACTACGGCACGGCCAGAGGGGCCAACATCGTGCGCCTGACGCTGTACCCGCCGGAGGGCGCGGCACCCACGGTGACGGACGGCTGGTGCAGCGCGGCGCGGGACAACAGCGCCATACCGGACGTGGACGCATGGGTGAAGGGCTATTCCAAAGCCAAGATCACCTTTGACGCCAGCAAGGTCACCGGCAACTACAACGCGGCCATCAGCAAGTTCTCCGTGCGTTATGACGGGGTAACGACGGACGCTGTGGACGGCGTGGCTACCACGAAAGCGCTGGTAGACGTGAGCGCCACGGTGCTGTGCATCGTGACGGACAGCCGGGGCAACACCACCACGGAAGCCATTACCCTGACGGTGGAGGACTATGCGCCGCCCACCATCACCAACGCGGCGGTATACCGCTGCGACGACGCGCTGCTGGAGGCAGACGAGGGCACCCACATCGCGGCACGGGCCACGGCGGGCTGCACGGCGCTGGGCGGTGCCAACAGCGTGACCCTGACGGCGGCCTATAAGCTGCTGAACGCCGCGTCTTACAGCGCCGAGTGTGCGCTGCAAAGAGGTACGGCGGGGATGATCTCCGGCAGCGCGGATGTGGACACCATGCAGAGCTATATGGTGCGGCTGACGGCCACCGACAAGCTGGGCAACAGCACTATCTACATCAAAACGGTGCCCACCAAGTCGGTGACCTTCCACCTGAAATCGGGCGGCAAGGGCGCGGCCTTCGGCAAATACGCGGAGACGGACGATCTGCTGGACTGCCAGTGGAAGGCGAAGTTCGGCCAGAGCGTGGAGATCGCGGAGGGCTTGAGCATTGGCGGACAGTCTCTGGCGGATTATATCAAGGCGATTGTCACGCCGCTGCTGCTGGATGTTGACACCATCTATCCGGTGGGCAGCGTGTATATCACCATGGGTGCGGACAGCCCGTCGCAGCTGTGGCCAGGGACAACGTGGGAGAAGCTGGAGGGCCGCTTCCTGCTGGGTACCGGCACAGCCCACCGCGTGGGCGAGACGGGTGGCGAGGAGACCGTGACGCTGTCCGTCAGCGAACTGCCCGCCCACACCCACGCCGGTACGACGGACTACGGCGGAATCCACACCCATACATTTCCGGGGCGCAGCGCCAATGGCAGCAGCGGCCCCAGCGCGGAGAGCTTCGCCAGCTCAGACGACGCACGCACGCTGTCCGTTGATGCTGACGGCTATCACGCCCACAGCTTTACCACAAATGCGGCAGGTAACGGCGCGGCCCACAACAACATGCCGCCTTTCATTGCGGTAAACATGTGGAAGCGCACAGAATAAGGAGGATCAACTATGGCATATACCAACCTTTCCATCGGTTCCGGCGGCGAAGAAGTCCGGAAGCTTCAGAACGCGCTGATGAGCGCCGGATATGACGTGGGCAGTTCCGGTGCGGACGGCAAGTTCGGCCCGGCCACCAGCGCCGCCGTGAAGAAATACCAGCAGGACATGGGGCTTTCCGCTGACGGCATTGCAGGGGAAAAGACGCAGACGGCGCTGTACGGCTCCTCCGGCAGCGCGGCGGGCAGCAGCATGGCCGCACCTGCGGCATCCGGCGGCGGTCAGACTGCCGGGGATGCGTCGCCGTACAGTGCGCCGCCGACTGCCTATGACGCGGCCAACGATCAGGCATATCAGGAAGCGCTGCGGGCGCTGCTGGAAGCCCAGAAGAACGCCCCCACCTACGCTAACAGCTATGAGAGCCAGCTGAAAGACCTGTATGACCAGATCACGAAGCGGGGCAAGTTCCAGTATGACATCAACGAGGACGCCCTGTATCAGCAGTATGCCCAGCAGTACGCCCAGAAGGGCCGGATGGCCATGATGGACACCATGGGGCAGGCGGCGGCGCTGACCGGCGGCTATGGCAGCACCTACGGTCAGGCGGTGGGCCAGCAGCAGTACGACGCCTATTTGCAGCAGCTGAACGATGTGGTGCCGGAGTTGTACCAGATGGCCTATCAGCAGTATCAGGACGAGGGCGACCGGATGCAGCAGCAGTACGCCATGCTGGGCGATATGGCCGACGACGAATACGACAAGTACCGTGACGCCTACAACCAGTGGCTGACGGAACGGGATTATGCACAGGGCAACGCGGACACCGCCTATGACCGGGGCTATGACCAGTGGCTCCAGCAGCTGAACCAGTTCAACACTGATCGGGATTATCAGGAATCCGTCCGGCAGTTCAACGAGCAGATGGCCCTGTCCCGTGAGCAGTTCGCATGGCAGCAGGAGCAGGCGGCTGCAAAGGCACGCAGCGGCAGCTCCGGAAGCTCCGGCAGTTCCGGCGGCAACAAGAGCAGCAAGAGCGGTACCGCCCGCACACGCTCCGGCAGCAATCTGGTGAGCGTATCGGGCTACGGCGAGATCAGCTATGACGACGCCGAAATGCTGGAACGGGAGGGCTACATCAAGCTTCGCGGCGTGGACAGAAACGGAAATCCCGTATACGACAGGACGGCGAAGAAGAACAATTCTTCGCTCATGCTGAGCAGATAAGGAGGAGACAATATGCCGAAACCGACAGGCAGCACCGCAAAGGAACGCATTATGGCCCGCGCCAGCGCAATGGGCGAGGTCAGCACTTCCGGCGGCATGACAATGGAAACAGCAGCGCCCACCGTGCAGAAAACGGTGGGCAAGCGGGAGCGGCAGGTGGTCTCCCCCGGCGGCACGTTTCTGGGCGGCTTTTCCTACACAAAGCCCAAGACGCGGCAGAAAACCGCCAAGGAGTTGGCCGACGAACAGGCCCAGTACCAGCTGTCAGAGCAGGAGTATCAGCGGCTTTTGGGGCTGGAGCTGGACAAGTACCGCACGGAGGTGGAACAGGCCAAGAAGAAGGCGCAGGAAAGCAAGTCCCCCTACAACATCCACGCCTTTGGCGGCTATGACCCCAACCGGAAAACGCTGGATGAACGCACCTATGAAGCCATGTTGGCCGACCTGAACAAGGCGGAGAGCCTGCAATACGACGTGAAGGGCCGGGAAGCGCTGGACAAGCTGACGGAGGAGCAGAACGCCGCACTGGAGCTGCTGAACACGGAGCGGTCGGACACGGCCAAGCGGCAGACCGCGTGGCAGACCATGCAGCAGGGCGGGTACTCCGATGAAGAGATCAGCCAGCTGGTGAATTATTATCGCAATATCCCCAAGCGGGAGCGTAACGCCGAGTGGTACGCCTTTGCGCAGAACTGGGCCAAGCAGCAGGCCGACAGCGACCCGGTGGGCAGCACGATCAAGTCCATCCCGGCGAACCTTCTCAGCGGCCTTGGCACCATTGACGCAGCGATGCGGAAGCTCTCAGACCCCAACACGCCCACGGACTATAACGCCCCCGCCATGCTGCCCTATGCCTACGCCAGCGGCATGCGGGGCGAGGTGACGAAAAACCTCCAGTATGACCACGGCGACACGGCGGCGTTTCTGTACGGTGTGGGCACGTCTGTGCTGGACAGCGGGGCCACGGCGGCGCTGGCGCTGCTGGGCGTCCCTCCTGTTGCCGCTTCGGCAACGCTGGGCGGCGCGGCGGCCACCGATGCCATGGTGGCGGCAAAGGATCGCGGACTGGACGATACCCACGCCATACGCACCGGCGTAGCGGCGGGTATTCTGGAATCCTTCCTCGAGAAGTTCAGTCTGGAAAGCCTGATCCACATGAAGTTACCCACGGGAACGGCAGGCCAGAAGCTGGCCGGGATGCTGAAAAACACCGCCGTTCAGGCTGGCATTGAGGGCAGCGAGGAAATGTTCACCGACATCGGCAACCTGATCGCCGACAAATGGATCAACGGCGGCATGGCCGACGTGGAGCAGCGGATCTATGTCTATATGGCGGGCGGCATGAGCTATGCCGAAGCGCAGCAGAAGGTAGCCAACGAGACGATCAAGGACATTGCGCTGGACTTCGGCGCGGGCTTCTTGGCCGGTGGCATTATGGGCGGCGGCAACATGGCCGTTCAGACCGCCGCGCAGCGCAGCGGCAGGCTGACAGTGGAGCAATACCAACAGTTCTTACGGGATGCCGGGATGGAGCAGGATATTCCGGAAAGCACGGCGAACACGGCGCTGGAGGAGGCTGCCGAGAAGTACGGCGCGGATGCGGAAGCGTTCCGCCGCACCTACACCGAGGGGCAGGACACGGCGCTGTATGATTCTGCGTACCAAATCGCCTATGAGTACGGAAAGGTGGGCGCAAAGGAAGATGCCGTGATGCAGCAGGACAGCCTGAGTTATCTCAGCGAAGCACAGCGGAGGATCGCCTACACGGTGGGGCGGGACGCTGCGGCGTGGCAGAGCAGTCTGGGTGAGCATGGCAGCGCGGCATGGACGGAAGCACTGAAATCCGACGTAGAGAACAAGGGCAGGCTAAAAGCGGGCTTCACGGTGCTGTATCAGGCTGGTTTGCGGAGAGAGTCTGCGGTCAACGTAAAGAGCGCGGCGGCCAGCGCACTGCCCCAGAGCGTACAGACGGCGGCCTATCAGGCGGGCCTTTCCGACGCGGCGGCCAGTCTTGCCCGTGAAAAGGCGGGGCTGGACTTCGTGAGCAGCGCAGGCAGCGAAAGCGGCCTTGTGGACAATGAACACGCCCGGAAGATGGCCAAGGAACAGGCCGGTACGGCGGCGCTGCTGAACACGCTGGGCAAGAATCTGGGCGTGCGTATCGAGATGGTGGACACGATCTCCGGCGGCAAGGCCAACGGCGTGTACATCGCGGGTAAGAACCTGATCCGGATCGCCGCTGACGCCAACAACGCCGTGGAATATGTGGCGGCCCATGAGGTGACACACCGGATGCAGGAGCTTGCGCCGGAGGAGTACCGCGCTTACCGTGACCACGCCATGAGCTACCGCTCAAAGGCGCTGGGCGAGGAAACCACCGCCGGTATTGTGGCGGAGTATATAGCCAAGGCCGAGGATGCAGGCGTAAAGCTGACGCAGGAGGAGGCCATGGACGAGATCGCCGCCAACTTCACCGAGGATATGATGAAGAACGGCAAGCTCTTTGAAAATTTTGCCAAGGAGAACCGCAGCGCCGCCAAGAAGCTGCTGGATGCTCTGAAAGCCTTTATCGCAAAGGTGAAGTCATGCTTCAGCAGCAAGGCGGCACAGGACAGGGCTGCACAGGATGCCTACGGCAAGAGCATGGCCGAGCTGGAGCAGTGTGTGGCACTGTGGCAGAAAGCCTATGACGCGGCGGGAAAACAGGCCCAGAAAGCAAAAACCGCCACCCGCGAGGGCGACGGTGAGGGACGGTATCAGATCAAGAACATCGACGGTCGGCTCATGACCGTTATCGACACCCAGAATGATACGCGGGACTTTAAGGCGGCAGAGGCATATTTGAAAACGCTGGTGAATAGTGACCATCCGTTTTCCACGATCCTGATGGACGCACAGCCCGTCTTTGTGGGAAAAGACCTTCCGGGAGAGTATAAGTCCTCTGAATACACAAAGACCATGAAGCCTGCGCTGCGTAAAATCAAAATGCAGGCGGCCACCAATCTGGATGAAATGCTGCTGCTGGCCGAAAACGGCGAGTGGCGGGAAAATGTGAAGCCGAAGCATGCCAAGGACGCACAGAACGGCTGGTATCGGTATGATACGGAATTTGTCGTTCCGGTTTTGGATGCGAAAAAAACCGTAGACCACTATACCGTCTACGGTGGAACGCTTCTGATTCGCAATGATGCAGATGGGAAATCGTATTTGTATGACCTTCTTGATGTAGAAAAAAAGAAGGTAATCAGCAAAACTTCCTTCTCTGCGGAAACGCATTCGGAAGTAACCTCGCCAAAACCTTCTACTGCTAGTATATCCACTTCCGATGAAAAAGTCAACGGGAAGTTTTCCCTGAAGGCTTATTCGGATGCCGAGAAAAAGCAGCACGTCACTGACGCAAAAGCGTTTTTCGGCAGAACATACAAGTGGGCTGAGACGGGGTACATCACCACAGACGGGGCGCGGCTGGATTTCTCCGGAAAACACGAGGGCGGTCCCGGCGGCTACCGCACCGTGGATCACCGCGACATTCGTGACGCGCTGGGCGACGACTACGGCGGGGACGATTACAGCGGCGCAATGGTGCAGTTTATGGGCGATGGCAATATCCGTATCAGTCCGGAAAGCGGCGGTATCAACCTGTCTGTTATGCCCACAAAGGCACAGATGGACACCCTGTCCGACTTCATCAGCAAGGAGCGCGGCGAGGTCGTTCTTGATCTGGACGATACGAACGGCGTTACACTGTCCAGCACGGAATACCCCAGAGGTACCCATAGCAACAAGGTGCTGAACGATATCAAGGCTTTCTTTGAGACGGGTGCCGCACCGCAGGTGTCGGAGCTGGGCAAGTTCCGGTATCAGCTGAAATCTGCCACGGAGCTGGAGCGCGAGGTGCGGGAGCTGACAAAATACGCCGCATACCGGCAGCGCGGCACGACCGACCGGGAAGTCCTGCTGTCGGCGGCGGATGGTTCTGTCAAGACCGAATGGGAGCGCAAGCGCCTTGCAGAATATAAGGACGCGGTGGGGCGGCTGGAGGGTTATGAGACCCGACTGTCGGCCAATCGGGCAAAGTTGACGGAGCTTTCCCTCGCAGACGGAAAGAAAAACGCCAAGCGCATTTCGTATCTGAGGGACGAGATCACCAAGGACACCAACCGCGTGGCTATTGTGGAAAACAAGCTGCAAGACCTTGAGAATAACCGCAGCCTGCAAGAACTATTGGGCCGGGAACGGGCAACTATCCAGCAGCAGGAGCGTACCTATCTGGGTAAGGTGGAGGAGCTTCTGGGAGGTTACCGCGATTTGTACGGCACGATGCGCGAGGGCGAAAAGCCCGCGAGGGATATTCAGCTGCCCAAGAAGAGCAGCGAGAACGAAAAAATCTCTCAAACGGTGCGGACGGTGCTGGAAGCCAAGGCCACGCCGGAGGAGATGGTGCCGAATATTGAGACGCTGGCGATGGAGGGAAAGTATTCCTACGAGACGTATTCCGACAAGGCGGCCATTGCCGACGCTGACGGCGAGATCCAGCGCGTGGGCTGGGCGCAGGCGCTGACGGACTGGAAAGCTGCCATGAAGAGCGGCAACGTGTCCAAGAAGAACACGGCCATGGGCTGGGCGCTCTATAACAACGCGGCCAACAGCGGCGACACGGAAACGGCGCTGAACGTGCTTTCCGATATGGTACAGCACCAGCGGAGTGCGGCACAGGCTTTGCAGGCCACCCGCATTTTGAAGCAGCTTTCCCCGGAAACGCAGCTTTATCAGGCACAGCGCAGCATTGAAAGCCTGCAAACGGAACTGAATAAGGAATACGGCGACAACAAGGCTCCGGGGCTGAAAATTGACCCGAAGCTGGCGGAGCAGTTCATGAAAGCCGCCGATCAGGCAGAACGGGACGCAGTGCTGACAAATATCTACCGTGATATCGGCAAGCAGATGCCCTCCCGCTTCCGCGACAAGTGGAACGCATGGCGGTATCTTTCCATGCTGGGCAATGCCCGCACCCATGTGCGAAACGTGGTGGGCAACGCCGGATTTGTCCCGGTGGTGGCAGCCAAGGACGCAGTTGCCACGGGCATTGAAAAGGCGGTATACCGGCTGTCCGGCGGGAAAATGCAGCGCAGCAAGGAATTTGTGACCGGCAAGGGCGGCAAGGCGCTGCTGCAAGCGGCGGCGCAGGATTACGCCAAGGTGGCAGATGTGGCCATGGGCGGCGGCAAATACAGCGACCTTGCCAACGCCAACAAGTACATTGAAGAGGGGCGCGTGATCTTCCGAATCAAGCCCCTTGAGGTGGCGCGGAAGGCCAACAGCAAGGCTCTGGACGCAGAGGATGCATGGTTCTCCAAGCCGCACTATGCCTACGCCATGGCGCAGTACTGCAAGGCCAACGGCATTACGGCGGAGATGATCGCCAAGGGAGGCGACAAGGTGGAAAGGGCGCGGGAGTACGCCATCCGGGAAGCGCAGAAAGCTACTTATCGGGACACCAATGCCTTTTCGCAGGCTATCAGCGAGCTGGGCCGCATGGGCCGGAACAGTAAAAACGGCGCGAAGCGGACGATCTCAACGGTGATGGAGGGTATTCTGCCGTTCCGCAAGACACCGGCCAACATTCTGGCGCGGGGTGTGGAGTACAGCCCCATCGGACTGCTGAACGGCTTCAAGCAGGCCATTTTCGATGTGCAGAAGGGCACGAAAACGGCGGCGGAGGCTATCGACGCCATTTCGGCGGGCCTGACGGGAACGGGACTGCTGGCGCTGGGTCTCTTCTGGGCGGCGCAGGGACTTGTACGAGGTCACGGCGACGATGACGACAAGAAGAACGACTTCATGGAGCTGGCGGGGCATCAGGCGTATGCACTGGAGCTGCCCAACGGCACCAGCATCACGCTGGACTGGCTGGCTCCGGAGTGCCTGCCGTTCTTTGTGGGCGTGAATCTGTGGGAGCTGACGGACGGCGGAGAAGAACCTGCCACAATGGCGGACTGGCTGACGGCCATATCGCAGGTGTCGGAGCCGATGCTGGAAATGAGCTGCCTGCAAAGCCTGAACGATGTGTTCGATTCTGTGGGCTACGCCAGCAGCAACGGACTGGCGGCACTGCCCACGGCGCTGGCCAACGCGGCCACCAGCTATGTGGCACAGGGTATCCCCACCATTCTGGGGCAGGCAGAACGCACGGGTGAGGGACTGCGGTATACCACGTTCACCAGCAAGAACTCCAAGCTGACGGGAGACATGCAGTACGCCCTGGGACGGGCCAGCGCCAAAATCCCCATCTGGGATTACAGCCAGATCCCCTACATCGACGCATGGGGCCGGACGGAGAGTACGGGCGACGTGGGGACGCGGGCCTTTAACAACTTCCTGAACCCCGCCTATACCTCCACGGTGGACATGAGCGCGATGGAGCAGGAGCTGCTGCGGCTTTATGAGGACACGGGGGAGAGCGTGCTGCCACAGCGGGCCAAGAAGTACTTCAATGTGGATAAAAAGCGGGTCGACCTGACGGGCGAACAGTATGTGACATACGCCCAGAAGAAGGGCAGTGAAGCATACAAGTGGCTGACGGAGCTGACCCAAAACGCTGCATACCGGAGTATGTCCGACGAGGAGAAAGCGGACTGCATTGCCCGCATCTACAGCGCCGCCAACGAGGTGGCAAAGGCCGAGGTGGTCAGCAGCTACGAGCCGACAAAGTGGGTGAAGGAAGCCCTGAAGGGAGGCGGTGTCGTAAACGCGGCGATCGCCAAGACACGGGAGAAGTAAAAAAGAGGGGCGCAGGCCCCTCTTTTTTACTTCTCTTTTGGCTTTTTCTTCAACCACACAATATAGCATATCAGCACAGCAATGACCGCGCTGATCGTAAAGCGTGCTTCATCAGACATATACCACCCAAGTTTTTCTATGAGTACTGCTATGCCTAAAGTCCCGTAGTAACAGCCGCAAGCGATACCCCACACAAAATCGTCCGGAATATTTGTAATCAGCAGCAGTACCGCCGCAAGCGACATTGGCGCCGAAAGTATGAGGTATGTATTGAGTACAGTGTTCAAAAAGTGTCCCAGAAACAAGGATAGCAGCCCGCCGAATACTACCGCGAACAGCACTGAAATGAGAAAGAAAAGCAAAGCATCGCCTTTTCTTGTTTTTGGCCATTTCATCTTTGTCCACCCCGTGTTGTGAGTTTTGTTGTTCTTATCATAACCACTGATTTGTTTTTCGTCAATAAAATTTTTGAAAAGGGGGTTGACTTTTGCGCGCGCATAATATATTTTAATTATGCAAGGGCAAAAGTGAGGTGATGAAATGTCCCCGAAAACAGGGCGCCCGCCGAAAGCTGAAAGTAGCCGAAAAGTGAATTTAAATATCCGGCTAACGGAAGTGGAGGCAAAAGAAGTGAAAGAATGTGCAGAAAAGCTTGGCGTGTCCAGAACCGACGCCATCATGCGCGGAATTCACATACTTTTGGGCAAAAAATGAGCGCATGGGCTGAAAGCTTGCAGGCAGGCCCATACGCTCGATACCCCAGCCGCCGGAGCGGCAGGTTAAATCTATTATAACCTGCGCTGCGGTGAAAATCAAGAAAAACGAGGTTTTCATCATGGCAAAGACTTGGACATTTTGGGACGCGGCAACCGCGATGGAGGATTTCCAGAGCAAACTGGATTTGTATTGTGCGCCGATGCGGCTGGCAATCGACGCGCTGGAGACCTATTCACCGGCAGATAAGACGGGAACGACGGAGAAGTGCAGCAACACGCTGCTGCTGGTGCTCTTCAAACTGCTGGAGTTACAGGAATCCATGCAGCCCGCCATTGACGCGGCATATCAGCGCAGCAGGGAGATCAAGGAGGTGCTGCAATGAACGAGCTGATGATCTTCAACAACCCGGAGTTCGGAGAGGTGCGGACGCTGGAGGAGGATGGAAGGGTGCTTTTCTGCGGCAGCGACGTGGCAAAGGCGCTGGGATATGCAAAACCGCAAAACGCAATCGCAACCCATTGCAAGGGTGCCCTGAAACGGGGCACCCCCACCGCCAGCGGCGAACAGGAAATGTCCTTCATTCCGGAAAGCGACCTGTACCGGCTGGTGTTCGGCTCGAAGCTGCCCACGGCGGAGAAGTTTACGGAGTGGGTGACGGTGGAGGTGCTGCCCAGCATCCGCAAGCACGGGGCATACATGACGCAGGACACACTGGAGGCGGCGATACTGAATCCGGACTATCTGCTGAAGGTGGTAACGGCGCTGAAGGACGAGACGGACAAGCGGAAGGCGCTGGAGGTATCCAACGCGGCGCTGGCGGTGGATTTGGAGATCGCACGGCCCAAGGCGGACTACTTCGACCAGCTGGTGGAGCGGAACACGCTGACCAACTTCCGTGAGACGGCCAAGCAGCTGGACACGCCGCCCAAGAAGTTTGTGGCGTTCCTGCTGGAGAAAAAGTACATCTATCGGGACAAGAAGGGGAAGCTGCTGCCGTATGAGCAGAAGAACAACGGGCTTTTCGAGGTGAAGGAGTGCTTCAACGAAAAGACACAATGGAGCGGGACGCAGACGCTGGTGACGCCCAAGGGGCGGGAAACCTTCCGGCTGCTGTTCGCGGGGGTGAATTGAATAACGCAAAGCGGCGGTGGGATAGAGTTTCCACCGCCGCTTCTGTTATGCTCTTACATAAAAAGGGGTGAGAGACATGATGATGTTCTATGTATACGGGCAGCGGCTGCGAATGAAATACACCGTGGTGGCGTCCAACACCATTGACTATCTGGCGGCGCGGTTCGTATTTCAGACGGAAGACTGGGACGGCGCGGCCAAGACGGCGGTGTTTGAGGGAACAGGCAAGACGTACAGCGTGCTGCTGACGGATGATGCCATTCTGCCGGGAGATCATCTGAATCTGGCGGCGGGCGAGTGGATCGTGCATGTGGTTGGAACAAAGACCGTGGGCGAGACGACGCAGCGGATCACCACCACGCAGGTTCGGTTCATGGTGGACGAGAGCGGCGCAGTGTCCGGCGAGGAACTGCCGGAGGTACCTGCCAGCTACGGAGAGCAGATACTGGCGCAGGCGCAGGAAGCCTGGAACATCGCCAAGAGCGTCCGGGATGACGCGGACGCAGGAAAATTCAAGGGCGACACCGGCCCCGCTGGCCCACAGGGCGCAAAGGGCGACACGGGAACACAAGGCCCGCAGGGCGACAAAGGCGACGGGTACATCGTATCCGGCCTGTATGAGACGCTGGCGGCCTTGGAGACGGCCCACCCCACCGGAAAGGTCGGTGAAGCGTGGTTTGTCGGCACGGCGGACAGCAACACCGTGTATCAATGGGATGTGAACAAGGGCAAGTGGGTGGACGTCGGAGCGCTGAAAGGCCCGCAGGGCGAACCGGGTAAGGACGGTGCCGATGGTAAGGATGGCGAGCCGGGGCAGGACGGCGCACCGGGCAGAGACGGCGCAGGCATGGATATCACCGGCGCTGCCGTGGGCCAGATCGCCAGGGTCGCCGCGGTAGACGCCAGCGGCAAGCCTACCGCATGGGAGGCCGTGGATATGGCAGGGGGAGACACTTGGGAGCTTATCAACACCTTTGAAGTTGCTGAAGCAGATGCTGCGAGAGTTATCAAAATCGACGAAGACAGTAACGGCAATGCGTTTTCGTTAAAGGAGTTTGCATTTAGAGCAGTAACGAACTCCACCAAAACCGATGCCAGCGTCTACGGCTGGTTCTGCGTGAACGGAAGGGGCACATACAACTCCGGTTTGGGTGGATTCACAACGAATTACGTAAGGAATCCTGGCACTGGTGCAGCAATTGCTAATGACGTGATTGGTCGAGTTCTCCCGTGCGGCCTTGTCTATGACAGCAGCACTCAAAGAAAAGCTTGGGAAGGTGTAACGAGTACTATCGTCACGGATATTCATGAGGTGGAGTTTGCAGGTTATCAGTACGCAGAAAACTTACTGTACGGAACATTTTCTTTGTGGGGGGTGAGAAAATGAAGATCTGTGAAAACGGCTTTGTGCGGGAGATGACAGCAGAGGAAATCGCCGCCACGCAGAAAGCGGAACAGGCAGATAGCAGAGCCGCGAAGCCGCTGACGGACGGGCGCAAACTGGAACTGCTACTGGAGAGCATCCCCGTACAGGACATGCCGAGCGTAGAGACGAAGTTGGGGTACAGATGGCAACCCATGTACAACTCTACTGCGGGCTTTGCGTGGGAGCTGGTGGAAGATCCCACGGCGCTGGGAACGAGGCAGAACCCGTGGTACTGGGTCGATGGTATGGCGGTCAAAATGGGGCACCATTACACCTCGAACGGAACGGCGGTGTATATCGCACTGGAGGACGGCGTACCGCCTGCGTGGGCTGACCCAGACTGGTTTGTGGGTGCGGTGACATGACCTGTGTGTGCTGCGGTGAAATTATCCCAGAAGGGCGCATGGTGTGCCCCACCTGCGAAAAATACGGGCCGGAGACGGCGGAAAGGAGTGGTCTGATATGTACATCGACGGCGACACCATCATCTACTGGGCGAAGCTGATCGGCGCTATCAGCGTGATTGGCGGTGCGGCATGGGGCACGGTGAAAATCGTGCAGAAGTTCCGGCATCTGATCGAGCGTGTCAACGCTACACAGGACGAGTTGACGCTGATCTGCTACGGCCTGCGGGGCGCATTGCAGGGGCTGATCGAGCAGGGATGCAACGGGCCGTGCAAGGAAGCATTGGCAAAGCTGGACAAGCATCTGAACCAGAAAGCACACAGTCAGGAAATATAAGAATATGGACAGGGCAATTAGCCCGGAAAGGACTACATCATGAGAAACTGGAAGAACTGGATCAAGGCGGCGGGCATCCGCGCCATCAAGACCGTGGCGCAGACCGCTGTTGCCACCATCGGCACCACCGCCGTCATGGCAGAAGTCAACTGGGTCACTGTGGGCAGCGCCGCCGTGCTGGCGGGCATCCTGAGCCTGCTGACCTCTCTGGCGGGCCTGCCTGAGCTGGAGGAGTGAGCCATGCGGTTCGGCATTGACATTTCGGACGCGCAGGGCGTGTTCGATTGGGATAAAGCCGAGGGTGTTACCTTCGCCGTCCTGAAGGGCGGCGGGGGTAACAATGGCCTTTATACCAACAAGCAGTTCCAGCGGAACTATGAGGAGTGCGTCAAGCGCGGCATTGACGTGGGCTGCTACTGGTTCAGCAAGGCGCTGACCGTGGAACAGGCGGAGCAGGAGGCGGCGTATTTCTTCGACAACTGCCTTGCCGGGAAGCAGCTTACGCTGCCGGTGTACATGGACGTGGAACACAAGGAGATGCTGGCGCTGGGCAAGGACGCGCTGACGGCCATTGTGCTGGCCTTCTGTGAGGCACTGGAGAAGCGCGGCGCATGGGTGGGCATCTACTCCTCCCGCGCCATGTTCGAGGGCTATATGCACGACGAGCAACTTGCCAGATATGCCCACTGGGTGGCCGAGTGGAACGAGACATGCCGTTATGGCCGGGACTTCGGCCTGTGGCAGTTCGGCGGCGAAACCAACAAGCTGCGGGAAAACAAGGTGGCCGGTGTGGTGTGTGACCAGGATTACATGCTGACGGAATATCCCGTGATGCTGGCTATGGCCGGGAAGAATGATTTCAGGGAGGTCGAGAAAATGACGGAACAGCAACTGAGACAGAATGTGGTGGACACCATTCTGGGCTGGGTGGGTCTCAACGAAGCGGACGGCAGCCACAAGAAGATCGTGGACATCTACAACAGCCACAAGCCGCTGGCGAGGGGCTACGCGCTGAAATACACCGATGCATGGTGCGCCGGTACGGTCAGCGCCGTGGCAATCGTCAACAACATCACGGACATTATGCCCACGGAGGTGGGCGTGGGGAAGATGATCGACCTCTACAAAGCGCTGGGTCGCTGGATGGAGAGGGACGATTATACGCCCCAGATCGGTGACGTGGTGGTGTATGCGTGGAGCGACGACGGCGTGGGAGAGTGTACCACCGGCGCGGATCATGTGGGCATTGTCACCAAGGTGTCCGGTACGTCCTTCTGGGTGACGGAGGGTAACTACCGCGACAGCGTAAAGACCCGCTCCATGCAGGTTAACGGGCGGTACATTCGCGGCTTCGGCCTGCCGGACTATGCAAAGGCAGCTACCGGTGTAGCGTCCGCCATGCCGGAGACCGCCACGGAAGATGTGTTTGTGTCCCCCAAGCTTCGCCAGCTGAAAAAGGGCGTCAAGGATGGCAACGACGTGAAGGCGCTGCAAACGCTGCTGATCGTTGGCGGCTATTCATGCGGTGCGCGAGGTGCGGACAGAAGCTTCGGCAGCGCCACAGATGCGGCGGTGCGTAAGTACCAGAGTGACCACGGTCTGACCGCCGACGGCGTGGTCGGCGCAGTGACGTGGGGTAAGCTGCTGGGGGCGTGACTTTGTTAGTAACGTGTTAGCAACCGAAACAAACCAAGAAAAACCACGCAACTATTTCAAAGCGTAAGTGCGTGGTTTTGGATGATTTGTGTCGTTTTGCGTCACTCTGTGCTACATTTAGAGCGCCTGCTTATATTTCACACGCAGGAGGTCACTGGTTCGAGTCCAGCAGTCTCCACCAAAAAGTTCCTGATTTCATTAGAAATCAGGAACTTTTTTGCGTTTATGACCTCAAATAGTGACGTGAGATTTTCGCGTTTTTTGCTTGACCCAAACGCTGACCCAAAAGCCGAAATAACGGGAGAGGAGCGGAAAGCATCATCCGCCCCTCTCCCGTTATTTTTTGTGTTTACATCGCCTGACTGATGACGTTCCCGATGGCGTCGGCGGCGTCACGTTTCATTTCCGCCGTGGCGTGGGTATAGGTGCTGAGCGTGAAGCCCGCGTCGTAGTGTCCCAGCGCACCGGACAGCGTCTTGACGTCTACACCGTACTTGAGTGACAGCGTGGCGAAGGTGTGTCTGAGGTCATGGAAGCGTATGTGCTCCGCGCCGATGGCTTTCAATATCTTTTCGTGGGTGTGGCGGAAGGAGTCCGGATCGAACATGGTGCCGGTCTTAGGTGACACGAACAGGTATGGGCTGTGGGGATGCTTGCCGTGTTCCTCCACCAGCAGCTCCACCGCCCGTTGCGGAATAGCCAGCTTGCGGATGGAGTTGGGCGTTTTGGGCTGGCTGACCACCAATTCACCGTTGATGCGGTTCACCTGCTTGCTGACGGAGATGGTCATGTTCTCCACGTCCAAGTCCGTCCACAGCAGGGCGAGAAGCTCTCCCCGCCGCAGACCGGTGGTCAGCTCCAGATAGAAGGCTGCCAGTAGACCGCGCCGTTCCGCTTCAGCCAAGTACGGGCCGATCTTGTTCTCCGGCAGTATCTTCATCTCCCGTTTCTCCAGCTTTGGCAGGCGGCAGCCTTTGGCGGGATTGGTGAGGATCAGCCGCTCCGCCACCGCCTGCTCCAGGCAGTTGTTCAGCAGCGTGTGGATGCCCCGCACCACGCGGGTGCTGAGGCCCTTGTCCTTCAGCTTGATGTGGGTGTACCGTTGGATGCGTCCGGACTTTTGCAGGTCGTTGTAGAACTTTTGGATCTGGATGGTGGTCAGCTTTTCCAGCGGCGTACCGCCCAATTCAGGGACGATGTGGTTATCGATGTAGTTGAGGTAGTAGTCCTTGGTTTTCTCCCGCAGGCGCGGCTCGGCGTAGACCTCGTACCACAGCTTGATCCACGCGCCCAGCGTGTAGGATTTGGCACGGCTCATGTCCAGCTTCTCGGCTTCCGCAATAGCCTGCTTGAGCTTTTCCTTGGCTTCTGCCTGTGTCTTGGCGAGGACGCTCTTGTGGATGGGCTTGCCAGTGGTGGGATCGCAGCCCGCGGTGTAGCGGCCCTCCCAGCGGCCATCCTTCCGCTTACGGATGCTGCCCTCGCCGTTTGCTCGTTTCTTCGGCATGGTATCAACTCCTTTTATTTGGTAGTCAACACACATACCACAAGCCGACCTTAATAGCTATCGGAGGAGGGCAGAGTTAAGAGAAAGTTATCATTTCAGTTTCGGACTATTCTTTGTCTCTGTCAGAGCAACAAAACGCATCCTTTGACATCGCAGATTATTTCCCCTGCATATTGCCAAATACCCCGCAAACAGGTGTATTTACAGCACAAATCTAAGCTTTCCTTTTTGCGCCATACCCATTTGACCACATATTTGCCCACAGACAGCGAAAAACCGCCCCGCCGGAGATTTCCCTCCGGCGAGGCGATTTGTTCCTGATTATGCAGTCCTGCTCCATCGCTTTCTTGCCTGAAAGTCAGTCATGGTACGCTCTTGCGGCGTATTCTTTTCTATTGGCAGCGGCTCCGCCTTGCCGATGCCTGCGTCGATTTTCACTGCCGCCTGCCGACGCATCTCATCTGTGATATGAGAGTAGGTGTTCAGCGTGGTGGCCGCGGAGACATGCCCCAGGATGGTGGACAGCGTCTTGATGTCCATTCCGTGGGCGAGGGCATTGGTGGCGAAGGTGTGGCGGAGATCATGAAACCGCACCCTCTCACAGCCAGCGTGGTCCAACAGCCTGTGCAGCCGCTGGCGCACCACCGAGGGCAGCAGAGGCGAATCCTCCTTCTTTGGTGACGGAAACAGCCATCTGGAAACATTCCTTTTCCGGTACTCTCTGAACACCTCCAGCACTTTCGGCGGCAGGAGCAGAGTGCGTACCGCCGCCTTTGTCTTTGGCTCGGTGACCACCATCTCCGAGCCTATGACCACCGCCTGCTTGCTGATTCGCAGTTCGCCCGTAGTCAAATTCAGGTCTTCCCATTGCAGGGCCGTCAGCTCTCCCAACCGCAGTCCTGTGGCAAATTCCAGCAGGAACAACTCGTAGTACTTTTCCTCCTTCGCCTGGATCAGCAGCTTTTGCATGGACTCCCGCGAGAGGATATTCATTTCCCCTTTTCGGGCGGGCGGCAGCTTGCAGCCGGACGCTGGGTTCTGTGGAATCAGGTTTTCCGATACTGCCTTTTCCAGTGCCCGCCGGCACAGGCTGTGGATGTTGCGGAGCTGGGAGTCCGCCAGCCCCGTTTCACCGTCCGATTGGTCCGCACGCCCCTCCGTTTTCAGCCAGGCGAAGAACCGCTGCATATCCTTCGCGGTCAGTCTGTTCAGTGGGATATGCCCCAGTCCCGGTCTGATGTACAGCCGGAGGTAGCCTTCGTAGATCCGCCGTGTGCCGGGACGGGCAGCGGGTTTGCTGTATGTTTCATACCAGTGCTCCATCCAGTCCCCGAAGGGCATATCCGCCCTGGTCCTCGGCGGCGCAGGCGGCGCAAGGGCGTCCTTCAGCGTTTTCAGCTTCTCCGCACACTCAGATTTTGTTTTAGCCAGCACATTTTTCGTTTTCGGCAGACCCTTGTCATCGTAGCCGATGACCACACGGCCCTCCCATCGGCCGTCCTTTCTCAGGCGGACAGTTCCTTCTCCATTTTTCCGTTTTCTTCCCACGGTCTCAGCTCCTCTCCGAAAATGTCTGTGAGGAATTCCCCCACGATCTCCGCCGCCCGCCTCTGCATATCGCCGGTGGTGTGGGTGTAGGTATCCAGCGTGAATGCCGCTCTTGTATGGCCGAGGATCCCAGAGAGCGTTTTCACATCCACGCCGGAGGTCAGCGCATGGGTGGCGAAGGTGTGGCGCAGATCATGAAAGCGGATGTCAGGCAGTCCCGCCTTCCCCAGCAGCAGCTTCATGCGCCGGTAGGCGGCATCCGGGGCGGTCGGCCGCTCCGGGCGGAGCAGGTCCGGGAATATCCAAGCTGTCTTCGCCGCCCGCTTTCTTTCCTTCAGCAGCGCCGCAAGGCTGGGCGGCAGGGTGATCGTCCGTGTCCCCGCGTAGGTCTTGGTATCGCCTGTGGTAAGGCCCTTGCCCTTCTCCCGGCGCACAGTGCGGCAGATTTTTAAGCTTCCGCTTGCCGCATCAAAGTCCTCCCACCGCAGGCCGCACAGTTCGCCCCGGCGCAGGCCGGTCATGATTTCTGTGTAGAAGAGGTCATGCCACAGGGCATCCTTTTGAATGACTTCCATAAATCGGTTGATCTGTTCCTCTGTCAGTACATTCTTTTTCTGATAACTGAACTTGGGCGCTATCACATCCTCCACAGGATTCCTTGGGACGAGCCGCGCCTGTGCCGCAGCTTTCAGGATCCCATGGAGCGTGGTATGGATACGGCGGACCGTGCCGCTGGACAGCTTCCTGGACAGCATATCATAAAACCGCTGGATGTCCGCCGCCTTGAGCTGC
>CAVHYW010000029.1:0-30330 GCA_963640475.1 bacterium
TGTCGGCCTGCTGGCGTGCTTTCCATTGGGTATCATTCTCCGTTTTCTTCGATACGATGGCCTCCAAATTTGCCATACTGAATAACCTCCTATTCTCGCATTTTCGGCGGTGTCCGTCCGTTGGGCAGCTGTGGCTCTACGTCCTGCGCGGCGCGTTTCAACGCCGCCAGCCGTCCCTTCACTGAGGGTTTGTCCTCAGTAGTCGTCCTCTCTTGCGGCAAGCCATTCCCGCGCTGTGGTGAGAAGTTCCCTTGTGGAGCGCGGGCATCTGCTTTTTTTGCCGCGTCATCCTCCCGCTGCGGCGCGGCATAGCCGTGGCGTTCCAGAAACAAATTGACCTGCGATGCAAAGTCCACGTTAGTGATGAGGTCTACCAGCCCATCACCGGCGTTCTTGTCCTTGACCACCGCGTAGAGGATACCCTTCTTGGCATAGGCGTTAAACGCGGCCAGATCGCTCTCCCGCAGCTGGAACACCCGCAGCTCCTTACCCTCCCGCAGCAGACGCCCCATATTGGTCTTGCCGGATACGCGCTTGTTGTCCTTTGCCAGTGCGTAGAGAAATGCCGCCAGATTTTTGCTGCCGGCGGCCAGCAGCTTAATGGTCGCTTCCGTGATCTGTAAGCCTTCCCGTACCATCAGGTCAGCGGCTTCGCTGCCTGCATCCATATTCCCGACCTCCTTTTTCTGAAATTTCACGCTCCCGCTGTACGGTCAGCTGCTGCTCGATGTGCTGTGCGTCTGTCTCAATGCAGCAGCACTGTCTCCACTCTCTCCGTAATATCCGCAACCTGTTCGTATACGCCGCGATGTCCGCATCCAGTCCTGCCACACCTCTGCGCCGCGCCAGATACAGCTGCCGCCGCTGTTCGGTGAGCGCGTCCATCTCCGCTTGCAGCGCGCCACGCTGCATGGTGAGCTGCTGCCGCGTCTCAATGCGGTTTGTCCGCAGATAGCGGAATTGTGCCTGATACCTGTCCAGCTTCAGCACCTCCCGCCGCAGGGCAGGCGAGGTACGACACGCTTTCCGCCGCGGCGAGGACAGCAGGTACAGGTAGTACAGATACAGCCGTTGGAAATAAGACAGCGGCTTCCTCTGTATCGGTTTTCGCCGTATACGATAGGTCTTGCGGGGCAGCTGTACCGGCTGTCGCGGCGCCGCCTTTATCCTGCCGCGTATGGCAGCCTCGTTGTACCCATCGCCCAAACTGTCCAGCCGGATAAATCTCTGACCGTCAGGTGGACGCACGGCGGTGTGCTTTACATTGGCACCGCTTTTTACCTGGTACCCCATGCGCCGCAGCTCCCGCAGGAAGTCCGCATAGCTGTATGACCTGCGGATGGCATCGTCCACATCGCGGCGCACCACATCCCGCAGGGTCATCCTTCCGTGGCGCTGCGCCTGATACTGGCCCTGCGGCGCAGCGTCCTCGGACGGCTCGATGATGGACAATCCATGCTCACGGCACAGGGCGTCCGACACACCGCGGATACCCTCGTAGTAGTCGCGGAAGGTGTCGCGGTACATCTTCCCGTCCACGAAGGACACAGCGCTGAACACCACATGATTGTGCAGATGCGCCCTATCCAGATGAGTGGCTACCACCACCTCATACCGCCCGCCCAAAAGCCGCTGCGCCAGCTCCACGCCGATGGCGTGGGCCTGCTCCGGCGTCACCTCGCTGGGGCGGAAGGACTGGATCACATGATAGCCTTTGCGGACGCGATTCTGCTTGCCCCAGCGCTGCGCCGTCTGCATCATGTCCTGATAGGCGGTGTCCCTGCCGCAGTTGATGGCTGTCTCGAAGCATACACGCTCTGTCTTGCCGCGATCCAGCGCGTAGTCTACCGCCGTTTCCAGATAGGTCTTGTTCTCGTTGGCAGCATAGCTGAGACACTTATCCAGCCTACCCCGTATGACGATGATCTTCGTATAGGCCATTAAAAGCTGTCTTTTACCAGCCGCCACGCCCTGCGGACAAGTGCCACAGCTTGATTGATCTGACTGTCCGCCGCATATTTCTGTCCGTTGACGGTGTGGGCGATCTGATTGATGTTGTTGCCGATGGCGGACAGCTCCCGCAGCAGCGCGGCATAGGTATCGGGTGGCCGTGGCCGCAGCTGTACGCCCAGTATCAGGCTGCGGAGAAATGGGTCGATGCCCAGTCCTGCGGCAGCGGCCTGTTTCCGCAGGTGGGCAAGCTCGGCATCCGTCAGCCACACGCTGACGTGCCGGTTTCGCGTTCTCGTCGCCGTCACCTCCCATAAAAAATGCGTCTCAAATTGAGACGCGAAGCGTAAACGCGGGGTCTTAGGGGTTATGCCCCTAACAAGCGGCATTTGTGCTACCAAATGCCATGCTTGCGTGGACAGCACCGAAACGGTGCTGTCCCCTCTATCGGGTCGGGGCAGTCTTTGCGTGACAACGGGGCTTGATATGCAGGCCGTGCCGCTGGGCAAACTCTGCGATGGTCGGCCTGTCGGTGGAACATGGCCAGCTGAAATCGTCTGCGGTCAGGTCGCGGTATCCATTTTCTGGCAGGTCGATACGCTGGCCGGTAAGCACTGTACCGTAATGCTCCACAGTGATATGGCAGGCCAGCAGGCACGGCTGTGACCAGTTCTCCTCGGAGGTCTGCATATCGTAGGCAAAAATACCGTTTGGCAGTTCAGAACGGCGAACACGCTCCACGGTGAAAAGGGCGGGTATGCCGCATATCTCCACCGCTTCAAAGCGTGTCTTGTGAATATCCATGGCCATCATGTCGGTTCACCTCAATGCTCCGGCGTGTCGGGGTGTTCTCTTTTTGGTACATCACGCTTTTTGAACGGTTCTACTCGTATGGTCACTGGCGTGTTGTCCTTGATTCCCAGCAGTATCTCTGCGTGGTGGAACTGCTTTTTATAGGCCTCCATCTGCTGCGGGGTCAGGGAGGTGAAGTCATCTTCACCCAAGCCGCAGACAAAGAACGGGCCGAACACGCCGCCGTAGCCGCCCGGCATACTGCGGTTGAACTCGTTGGGCTTCAGCATCCCCTCATCGTCACAGACAACGGCCACTTTGTCCTCAAAGGGGTAAATGGCCTGTATCAGACCACCCACCGCCGCCTGCATCTCGTGAAGGCCGTTGAGTTCCATTTCATAGGGCGCTGCCCCAGGTTCTACCATCAGGACTTTCATGCACTCCCTCCTATCGTGTCATATCATGGTTTCGCTTTTTCGGCTTAGGCTCTTTTTTCAGCGGCGCGTCGCCATCCTCCAGAAAATCCAGCAGCTCCTGCGGCGACGGCTGGTGCGGCTGGACGGTGTACCCCGGCAGCAGCTGCCCATTCACGGAAAACAGGTGCGCGTGATTTTCCGGCAGAGGCGGTGACAGATCTTGGAACAGATGGGCATATGCAGCGATACGCCCCTGCACATACCGTTCGGCAGCTGCTTTATCCGTATACCGCTTGTTGTCCTGACTGGCCAGCGGAGACGGCGTACTGCTGTATGGGTCTTTCCTGCGCGGGACATTGTAGTTCACGCTCCATGACACATACCACGCCACCGGCATCTGCTTTTTCTGCTTATAATCGTAGGCAGTATCCTCGCGGATGCGGTAGGACATCTGATAGACCATATTGCTGATCTTCCGCCAGCCATAATCGGTATCCTCCCACCGGTTGCCGCTGTGCTGCACCTCCGGCGTTTTTACATACTCGATGGCCCTGTCCAGTATCATGGTCTGCGCCGCCTGCTCCTCCCAGCGTTTGGTGGCCGCCTGCAAGTCGCGGAATACGGCCTTTTCCGCCTCCACGCTCTTGTTCCGCAGTGCTTGCAGTCGGTCAAGGGGCATCCATGTCAGCGCAGACAGGTCGGCATGGCGTTGTTCAAAAGAGATATGATGCTCCAGTGTCAGCTTGTGACCCTCCTCCAGCTTGTCACCGTAGGAATAGGCGGTGTAGAACGAGTCCTCCCGCCGTTCCATATCCATCACCTCGCTTTACCCGGCGTCGCTTTTTTTGCTGCTTTTTCCTGCTCGGCTCTGGCCTTTTGCCTGTCCAATGCCTTCTGCCGCAGATCCAGCGCCTCGAACACCACACGCTTCACATCACCCACCGTGGTATCTTTCTTGGGGAAGTAGGCGCGCAGTTCATCCTCGCTGAACGTGACCTTCAGCGGCGGCGACATCTCACGCTTGGTGGGTGCCACGGTCTGCTCGATCTTCTCCGTGGTCAGCTTACCCGCCTGACTGTCCTTTTTCAGCTCGGCGGCCTGCGTACCGGAGGGGACTTTATCTTCCCGCTTGATGGCGTCCGCCAGCGCTTTCTGCTCCTGCGGCTTCAGATAGGAAATGTCAGCGGCGGTGTTCACCGGCAGCTTCTTTTCCTCCACCATGTCCTGCAATTCCGGCTCCAGCTTGGTCAGGCGGGTCAATCGCTGGATAGTGGCGCGGCTTTCGCCGGTCTGCTGCGCCAGCTGCTCGTCGGCACGCATAGGCTTGTACCCTGCCTCCAGCTGCGCTTTAGTAGGCCGCCCCGCCTTACGCTTCATGGCCTCCAACTTCATAGAGTAGGCACGCGCCTTGACCATAGGCGAAATATTCTCACGCTTGAGGTTGGAGTCCACCATGTAGATGATGGCGCTATCCCGATCCATGTCGCGGACGATGGCGGGGATCTGTGCCACGCCAGCCAGTACACAGCTGTGCTTACGACGATGGCCCGCCACCATTTCGTAGCGGTCAGGGTCTTTGCTGCTGCGGATGACCGTGACAGGCTCCAGCACGCCGAACTTCCTGACGCTCTCCACCAAGTCCAGCATATCCTTGTCATCCTGCACGGGGAAGGGATGCCCCTCAAAGTCGTCGATCTTGTCCACCGGCAGCATGACCACGGAACCCAGCGCACCTTCACCCACGATGTTCAGCTTGAAATCCTTGGGAATACCCTCCGTGTCCGTCTCCTGCTCCTTTTTGGGCGGCTGCTCTTTTTTCTCCGCCACCTCCGCCTTGGACGCAGGTTTATCCTCGACAGGTTTCTTATCCTCCGACTTTGCCGGTACATCCGCTTTCTTTTCTTCCTGTTTTGCAGGCGGCTTTTCCTCTGGCTTCTTTTCCTCGGACTTCTTTTTGGCAGGTGCGGCCACCGGTTTCTTTTCCTCTTCCTTGGCCGGTTTTGTGTCCGCTGCCGTAGCAGGGGCAGGCTTCTCTGCCTTTTTCTCCTCCGGCTTGGCGGTGGGTTTCGCTTCTTCCGGCTTAGCAGGCACAACCGGTTTTACCGTTGCCTTGGCATCTTCGGCCTTTGCCGGTGCAAGCGGCTTTGCCGCAGGCTTTTCCATCGTGGGTTTTACCGGCGTTGCCGTGCCGTTCGGCTTCGCTGTAGCTTTGGTTTCCTCCACTTTTGGCGGGATCACCGGCTTGACCGGCTCGGCGGGCTTCTGCGCCGCGGGGATGGGCTTGTCAGCTTCTGGCGGCTTGGCCGGTTCTGCCGCCTTTGCATCGGGCGGTGCTTTTGCAGCCTCCTTCGGGGGCGGACTACGGAACGCGCCAATCAGCGGATTTTTCTTTTCTTCTGCCATATCCGTTTACCTCCAATTCGTCGTAATATGTCAAAACCCGTCTCAACTTGAGACGGGTTTCGCACAGGGGCAGGGCGGCTCTTGCCGCAGGTCTGCGCGGGAACGATGAGCGTGACCGGCATCTGCACGGTCACGTCCGCAGTCAGCAGGAAATACTCGGTGTGCATGGGAGGCTCCTCCTTTTGTCGGTAATATGATAAAGCCCGCCTCCACGGGAAGCGGGTACTATCCGGTGTCCATATCGTGCTGGACTTCGGCTTGATAGAAGTGGTTGATGGTGACGGGGGCGTTATACAGGATGGTCAGCAGATACGCCCGAACGTTAAAAACCTGCGCCGTAGAACGTCGCAGGCTTTCGATGACATATTCCAGATGGTCGTACCCCAGCTGCCGGAAACGCTCCTGCACCTGCTGGGTGGGCAGCAGTTCACCGCCGATGCGGAGCGTGGAACGAGTGCTGCACAGCACGTCGGTGACGGCGGCGATCAGTTCATCCACGCTCTCGCGGTCGTAGCGATGGCACAGCCGGTCATACGCAACGCGGGTGCGTACTTCTTCCGCCGCCTTCTTCCTCTCCCACCAGCTTCCAGCGAGTGAAGGAGGAGGTGAATAAAGCTGGCTCATATCCGTTTGGTTTATATCTTTATAATTCCCGTCCCCTTTTGGGAAGTCTGCACTTCCGCTTTTGGGAACTCTTGACTTCCCATTTTCGGAAGTCTGGACTTCCTCATTTGGGAAGTCAGGCGGTACAGCAGGCGGTGCGGGTATCTCCCGTGTGGTGTAGCGCTTGACATAGATGCGCGTCGGCTTGCCCTGCCCCTGCTTGGTTCGCTCGATAAGGCCGATACCTTTGCCGGTATCCAGTTCTGCCAGCAACCGCACAGCCTTGCCGTGGCCGCAGCTCATACTCTCTTGTATCTCCTCCAGCGTGTAGTAGATGTAGACGCGGCCTGCATCGTCATACCAGCCGTTCCGCGCCGACAGGTTCATCCTGTCCAGCATCAGGCCATACAGCAGCTTGGCGTCCGTAGACAGGCCGGAGAACCGTTCTCCCACGATGAGCAGCCGCGGGATGCGGTAAAAGGAGCAGCTTTCGCTCTCCTCGCCGTAGTAGTAATCAAACACAGGCTTTTCGCACATAATTCACCTCCAGATTTGGGCATGAAAAAAGGGCGTCTTGAGAGATACTCAAAACGCCCTAAATAGGACAACGCAGAATGGCATTTGATGTGCCGACCTGCCTGTATGAAAGTAAAAGCTCGTCTTGTTACCAAAACGAGCTTTCATTTTTGGTTCCCCAAAATGGTGGAGATAAGCGGGATCGAACCGCTGACCTCTTGAATGCCATTCAAGCGCTCTCCCAGCTGAGCTATACCCCCGAATATTCGATTTGTCGAAAACCGAGGAACCAAGCTATTAAGTTGTCGAAAGTCCTGCTCAAACGGGGGTATGTTTTAGTACATTACGCTCTCCCAGCTGAGCTATACCCCCATATTTTGTTGTCTTGTCGCTGTCGACTTGCTTAATATAGCAGATAGCCCGGAAAAAGTCAACCCCTAATTTTCAAATTTCTGCAAAATTTTTCTTGTGGGGAGAGAATGGCGTATGCGCATGCCTTGCGGGCGGGGGAGGATTATGCTATAATAAGCACGATTTCAAAGAAGGAACAACGACTATGACAGATTATTTTACCATACAACTGCCCGCAGACGAGATACGGGCCATCAGCAGCATTGGCCTTGCCCATCTGGGTGACGGCGTGTACGAGCTTCTGGTGCGCACATGGCTGTGCGCCCACGGAAAGGCCACCGGAAAGGGCCTGCACCGGGCCACCATCGAGCTGGTGTGCGCGCCGAAACAGGCGGAGCTCAGCGAAAAGATATTGCCGCTGCTGACGGAGGAGGAGCACGCCGTGTTCAAGCGCGGCCGCAACGCCAACGTCCATTCCATCCCGCACCATGCCAGCCGCGCCCAGTACCAGCAGGCCACAGCGCTGGAAGCGCTGTTCGGCTGGCTGTATCTCAACGGACAGCGGGCGCGGATCAACGAACTGTTCAACATCATGATGGAGGAATGAGCCATGCCTTTGGATGCCGTCTGCCTGCGGGCAGTGGTGGAGGAGCTTGCGCCGCAGCTGACCGGCGCGAGGATCGAGAAAATTCAGCAGCCCGCCCGGGATCAGGTGGTGCTGCTTCTGCGGGGCAGCCGGAGGCTGCTGCTGTGCGCCAACCCCAACCAGCCCCGCATCCATATGACGGAGCAGCTGCGGGACAACCCGTCCCAGCCGCCCATGTTCTGCATGCTGCTGCGCAAGCGCATCGGCAACGGGCGCATCGTGTCTATCGAGCAGGCACCGCTGGAACGTGTGGTGACGCTGCACATCGAGGCCACCGACGAAATGGGCGAGCAGAGCCGCTTTGCCCTGATTTTGGAAGCCTTGGGCCGCCATGCTAATCTGATCCTGTGCGACAAAGAGGGCCGTATTCTGGACTGCCTGCGGCGGGTAGATCTGGAGATGTCCCAGGAGCGTCAGGTGCTGCCGGGGCTTTTCTACCATCTGCCGCCCCGGCAGGCGAAGCGCGACCCTTTGACGGTGACGGGGGAGGAGTTCACGGCGCTGCTGCCGCGCGAGGAAATGCCGCTGGACGGCTGGCTGCTGGATACCTTTACCGCCATGCCGCCGCTGGCGGCCCGCGAGATCGTCAGCCGCGCCTACGGTGAGAGCGACCACCGCGCCGCCGACAGCCGCCTGTGGGACAGCTTCGCCGCATGGCAGGCGCAGGTCAACGGCGGCGCGTTCGCACCCACGTTGCTGTACCGCAGCGGGAAGCCCTTCGACTTCACCTATGGCTCCATCCGCCAGTACGGCGACTACTGCGCCAATGTGACCGCTGACAGCTTCAGTGCCCTGCTGGACAGCTTTTACGAGGAGCGGGAGCAGGCGGAGCGGGTGAAGCAGAAGGGGCAGGATCTTATCAAGACTGCCACCAACGCCCGCGACCGTGTGCGCCGGAAGATCGCCGCGCAGGAGAAGGAATACGCCGCCTGTCTTGACCGTGACCGTCTCTGCATCTGCGGCGAGCTGATCACCGCCAACCTGTACCGCATGGAGCGGGGACAGCGGAAGCTGACGGCAGAGAACTACTACGAGGAGGGCTGTCCCGCCATGGACATCCCGCTGGATGTGCGCCTGTCGCCGCAGGAGAACGCCGCCCGGTACTTCAAGCAGTATGCCAAGGCCAAGACCGCCGAAAGGATGCTGACGGAGCAGCTGACCAAGGGCCGGGAGGAGCTGCGGTATCTGGAGAGCGTGGTGCAGGAATTGCAGCAGGCGGAGAGCGAGCGGGACTTCAACGACATCCGCACGGAGCTGACCGACGGCGGCTACATCCGCCAGCGGGGCAAGAAGCAGCCGGGCTTTCAGCGAGCCTCCAAGCCCCGTGAGTTCCGCTCCTCCACGGGCCTGCGTATTCTGGTGGGCCGCAACAACCGGCAGAATGACAAGCTGACCACCAAGGAGGGCCAGAAGTGGGACATCTGGCTCCATACCCAGAAGATCCACGGCTCCCATGTGCTGCTGTGTACCGATGGTGGGGAGCCGGATGAGCAGAGCCTCCACGAGGCCGCCGTGCTGGCCGCCTACTACTCTCAGGCCCGCAGCAGCACAAAGGTGCCGGTGGACTACACGCCGGTGAAGTTCGTGAAGAAGCCCGCCGCCAGCCGCCCCGGCATGGTGGTGTATACCACCTACCAGACCATGTACGTCGATCCTGACGGGGAGCTGGTGAAGAAATTGAGCGGGAAGTGAGGTAACACAATGTCATTGTTTCAACTGATCCGCCTTGTGCTGGCCGGTCTGGCGGCGCTGGTGCTGTTTCTGCTGTTGCGGAAGAAGCTGAAGCAGCGGACGGCCATCATCCTCGCGGTGGCGGTTTTCGCCGTGGCGGATGTGCTGTTGTGCAATACGCCGCTGGAAAACGCAGTATATACCTTTCCCACGCCGGAAGCGGCGGCGGACTATGTAGGCTTCGGCGACGTGACCGATGTGGTGGAGGGCGGGGAAAGTGCCCTGTTCCTCACCGGCGGCAGCGGCCAGTATCAGATGCGCATTTTTCCCAAAGCGGCGGACGGCTGGAAGCTGTGCGGCGAGAACGGCACCGACATCAAGGGCTTTTTCAGCGGCGAGAATACAGCCATCCAACTGGTGCAGATGAAAAATTCCACGGAGTACTATGTGGTGGTCATCTATACCGGCGGAAGTGCAGAGGTGACGGACTCGTGCGGCTCTGTGTTCCGGATGCTGCAGGAGGGCGACGGCGTCACGTCCGACAGCATCTATCTGGCCTATGTCCCCGGCTATGACGCGCAGTATGTCCTGACCGTCAACGGAGAGACGATCTCACTGGGCTGATGGACAGAAAAGGAGACGGTATGGAGCATTGCACAGAAAAAACCGAACTGCCGAAGCGGCGTGTGTTCCACGAACACATCATTCTGCTGATCGAGGGCCGTCTCCTTATGCTGCTCTTTATTGGCTTCACGGGATTCATATGGTACCTGTTTTTCAGAGATACACCCGCTCTTCTGGATAAAGCGATCCTGTTTCCATTATGTGTGACCGCACTCGCCTGCATCCCTCTTCACGAATTTTGGCACAGGTGCTTTGGCCGTCTTGTGGTCACAGAGGACGAGATCGTTTGGAAGTGTCCCTTTATGCGGACGGTACGGCTGCAAAAGGCGGAGATCCGGTACACCGGCATCGACGATCGCTGGCCGGGGCCGACGCAGAAAGCCGTCACGCCAATGGATATGGCGTATTTCTCCACGACGCCTTACCCGCAGGAGTGCCGGGGCAAGAGTTATCTGCTTCGCAATAAAAAGGGATTCATTAAATTCCCGGCCGGCGAGAAGCTTTGCCGCCACATGAGCGTATGGCTGCCGGAGCCGTATGAGCGGGTCTTTGCCGCAGCCAGTGACGGCTATGAAGCCCGGCGCAGAAAGCAGCTACGCAAGCGTGCGGAGAAGCAGCGGAAAAAACGAAAAAACTAGGCACAAAAAGGTACTGATATGCGAAAAAGCCGCCCATCGGGCGGCTTTTTTAGCAGGGAAACCGTTATTCGCTCTCGCTTCCGTCGTCCCGGAAGACCATGGTGATGCCCCACAGGCCCGCCACGCCTACCAGCGCGTAGATGATGCGGCTGATGGTGCCCATCTGGCCGCCGAACAGAAACGCCACGCAGTCGAAGCCGAAAAAGCCCACGCTGCCCCAATTCAGCGCGCCGATGACGATCAGCACCAGCGCGATCTTATCAATGATCTTCAAAATATGACCTCCCTAAAATACCTTGGCGCGGATAGCTTTTGCGGCAGACGGCTGTTCTATGCAAAAATTTTTGTCAGATTATCTTAAAAATTTTTGGAAACCGTTGCATTATCCGGTAAATTTATGGTATGATAGCGATACATTACGGAACGAACCGCACCTTTATCACAAACGAGGAGGAACGACATGAATAACAAGTTTGAAAAGCTGGGCTTTTATCCCGCTGATATTCTGCTGCCCAAGGAGCAGGACATGACCAAGTGGGCTGTGGTAGCCTGCGACCAGTTCACGTCCGAGCCGGAGTACTGGCAGGCCGTTGAGCAGCAGGTGGGCGACGCGCCCTCTACCCTGCGTCTGATCCTGCCGGAGGCCAACCTGAAGGCTCCCAACGTGGACGAGTTCATCCAGAACATCAACGACTCCATGTCCAAGTACATCGCCGACGGCGTGTTCGAGACCCTGACCGACTCCCTGATTTACATTGAGCGTGAGCAGTCCGACGGCAAGATTCGTCACGGCCTGATCGGCATGGTGGATCTGGACGCCTATGACTTCACCCCCGGCTCCGGCGCTCTCATCCGCGCCACCGAGGGCACCGTGCTGGACCGTATTCCTCCCCGCGCCCGTGTGCGCCGCAACGCTCCCATCGAACTGCCCCACGTCATGCTGCTGATCGACGACCCCGACAAGACCGTCATCGAGCCGCTGACCGCCGCTGCCGATACCATGGAGAAGCTGTACGATTTCGACCTGATGCAGAACGGCGGCCACATCAAGGGCTATAAGCTGTCCCAGGCCCAGATCGACGCCGTGGCCGCTTCTCTGGAGGGCCTGACCACCGATGAGGCCATGCAGAAGAAGTACAACGTCTCCGGCGTTGCGCCCCTGCTGTTCGCCGTGGGCGACGGCAATCACTCTCTGGCTACCGCCAAGGCCTGCTATGAGGAGCAGAAGAAGGGCAAGACCCCCGAAGAGTATCTGGCCCTGCCCGCCCGCTACGCGCTGGTGGAGGTGGTCAACAACCACGACGACGCGCTGCAGTTCGAGCCCATCCACCGCGTGCTGTTCGGCGTGGATCACGAGAACTTCATGAACGCCTTCCGCGCCGCCTATCCCAACGCCTACGAGGGCAAGGGCGACGGCCACACCATCGAATTCGTGTGGAATGGCGAGAGCCACTTCATCACCGTGCCTGATCCCAAGGTACAGCTGGCGGTGGGCACCCTGCAGGGCGTCATCGACCAGTACCTGAAGGACAACGGCGGCGAGGTGGACTACATCCACGGCGACGACGTGACCCGAGAGCTGGGCAGCAAGCCCGGCAACATGGGCTTCCTGCTGCCCGCCATGGGCAAGGAGCAGCTGTTCAAGACCGTCATGGCCGACGGCGTGCTGCCCCGCAAGACCTTCTCCATGGGCCACGCCCAGGACAAGCGCTATTACATCGAGGCCCGCAAGATCGTCAAGTAAAAAGACAGTAGAGATCCTTTACGCGGTATAGTATAATAAGAGCCGCCGGAGCATCTCCGGCGGCTCATTCTTTTCGTGAGGTATATGACGATGCTGCGATCCTGGTTCCCCGCTTATGCGGTCTGTATATTGTATCTGCTGGCGGCGGCCATCTGGCCGCTGCTGCCCCTGTGTCTGCGCCGTGCCCCGGAGGCGGAGCGGCAGGCGGACGCAGACAGGCTTTATCGCCGGATGCTGGTGCAGTTTGCGGCGCTGTTCGTGGTGGTGGACTTCATGCTGATGCGAACCCTGTGTCTGATGCCGGAGAAGGATCAGCAGCTGGCGGCGGTGGCCGTCACGGTATTGCAGGTGTGCGCCGCGTGGCTGCTGCCGCCGTCGGTGCGGCGTGGTTTGCAGGCGGTGCCGGTGGACGATAAGGGCCGTTCTGTCACGGAGACGGCCCATGCCAAGGTGAACCTGACGCTGGCGGTGGGGGAGAAGCGCCCTGACGGCTACCATGAGGTAGAGACCGTCATGACCGGTGTTGCCCTCAGCGACACGGTGACGGTGGCGCGCCATCCCGGTATTCAGGATCAGCTGATCTGCGACGCACCGGTGACAGCGCGGGCGGAGGACAACCTGTGCATGAAGGCGCTGCGGCTGTTCTTTCAGGAGCTGGGCGTGAAGGAGGACTTTGTCACCATCACGCTGGAAAAATGCATCCCCACGCAGGCGGGACTGGGCGGCGGCAGCAGCGACGCGGCGGCGGTGCTCCGCGTCCTGCGGACGCTGTACGCGCCGGATATGACCGACACGCAGCTGGAGGAGATGGCCGCGCAGTTGGGCAGCGATGTGCCGTTTTTTATCCGGGGCGGTACGGCGCTGGCAACGGGCCGGGGCGAAAAGCTGGCGGCCCTGCCGGATATGCCGCCCTGCTGGCTGGTGATCGTCAAGCCGGAGGAGAGCCATTCCACCGCCGCCATGTACGCCGCCATCGACAATGCGCCGCGGCACGTCGCCAGCGACAGCCGCGCGGTACGGGGAGGGCTGGAAAAGGGCGACCTGTCCGCCATCGCGGCAGGACTGAGCAACGATTTCCAGCAGGTGCTGCCGGAGGGCAGCGCGGTGCCCGCCATCGTGGAAGCCCTGCGACAGCAGGGTGCGCTGAACGCCCAGATGACCGGCAGCGGCAGCGCCGTATTCGGGCTGTTCCGCCGTCAGGAGGACGCGGAAGCGGCGGCAAAGGCGCTGAAAGAGACATATCCCCGTACTTTTTGCGTATCCAAGGTATAATATTCGCAAAAACCGTCCATATTGTAAGAAAATTCCTGCGATAAGGACGGTTTTTGATATGACACGATGGAAGAAATGGGAGCTGGCGCTGCTGCTGGGACTGTGCGCCGCCATGCTGTGGGGTGCGTGGTCCATGCAGCGGCAGGACGCGCTGGCGCAGAAGATGATCCGCCTGCATGTGATCGCCAACTCCGACAGCGACGCCGATCAGGCGCTGAAGCTGGAGGTGCGGGACAAGGTGCTGGATTTCACCACCACCGTTTTGCAGCGCTCCGCTGACATGGAGGATGCGCAGATGCGGCTCCGGGAGGAACTGACGCGCATTGAGGATATTGCCCGGCGGGAGATCGCACATCAGGGCTACGACTATCCGGTGACGGCCCAATTGGCCAGCACGGAGTTTCCGCTGAAGGAGTATGATGGCTTTTCCCTGCCCGCCGGGGAGTACATGGCCCTGCGTTTGGTGATCGGCGAAGGGGCGGGGCAGAACTGGTGGTGTGTGGTGTACCCACCGCTGTGTACCGCCGCCGCCACCGACATGCCCCGGACGGCTGTTGCCGCCGGACTGACGGACGACGACGTGAGCCTTATCACCGGGGAGGACACCGGTTATGTGCTGCGGTTCCGGTCGGTGGAGCTGTGGGAGCAGCTACGGCAATGGCTGGGAAAGCGATAACGGCAAAAGGCGCACCGGTGGGAGATCCGGTGCGCCTTTTGCTGCAAATAATGAAAAAGAGAGAGGAGAATGAAGAAAAAGACTCGCGTTTCTTTTTGATCTGGGTACATCATACCGCAGAAATCTTAAAAAATCCTGAAAAGGATGTAACGAATTTGTAAATCAAAATAAAACAATTTTTAAACAGCGGCCACGGAAAAGCGAAAAGCTTCGCCGCTCACTGGGGTGCTTTTGTTTCGTTGACAATCCCCGCGGGGACTGGTACAATGGTGCTACCAAATGAAAAGGAAGTGATCCCATGATCCTGACTCCCCAGCAGCAGGCGCTGCTTGACGGCGAAAAAGGCGAGGTCATGGCCAAGGTGGTCAAAACACTGGTCATGTACGGCGACGCCTTCGGCGCGGAGCGGATGGTGCCTGTCACCAGCCAATACGGCCACACGGTCATCAGCTTCGGCCTTGACGTGATGAAGCCGGTGTACGACCTGTACGACCAGCTGATCGCCGCCGGACTGACCGACGGCCAGCGCTTCACCGCCGATCCCCGCCCGCTGGATGAAAACGTCCCCTCCGGCCTTCTGGAGGACGTGGTGTTCAAGAAGATCATGTATACCCAGCAGGAGCGGTATGAGGAGCAGCTGCGCAAGCTGGGCATCGTCAGCGACGATGCCTATACCTGCACCTGCTATATGGACGAGGTGGGCAACGTCCCCCAAAAGGGCGACGTGCTGACCTGGGCGGAATCCTCCGCCGTGGTGTACGCCAACTCCGTACTGGGCGCGCGGTGCAACCGAAACTCCGGTATTCTGGAGCTGATGGGCAGCATCGCGGGCTTTGTGCCGGAGTTCGGCCTGCTGACCGACGCGGGCCGCAAGGCCACATGGGTGGTGGAGGTACGCTGCACCTCCTGTCCCGAGCCCCAGCTGCTGGGCAGCGCCATCGGCATGAAGGTCATGGAGGAGGTGCCCTACATCAAGGGTATGAACACTTGGCTGGGCACCGAGCTGGATGACGGCGCGAAAACATATCTGAAGGACTTCGGCGCGGCTACCGCCTCCAACGGCGCGGTGGGTCTGTACCACATCGCCGGACTTACCCCGGAGGCCAAGGAGCAGGGCGAGAGTCTGATCGCGGAGAATGCCAAGGTCTACGTCATCGACGACGCGGAGCTCCAGCGGGTGAAGGACAGCTATCCCGTCATGTGGAAGAATCCCCACGCCAAGCCGGAGCTGTGCTTCGTGGGCTGTCCCCACATGTCCCTGAAGCAGCTCCATGACTGGACGGACGCGGTGGAGCAGAACCTGCGCCTGAATGGCCGGGATAAGGTGGCCGTTCCCACGGTGTTCACCGCCGCCCCCGCCGTCATCAAGGCCTTCGAGCAGGATACTGTCTACGCGGCGCGGCTGCACAACATGGGCGTGGTGGTCAGCTATATCTGTCCGCTGATGTACATGAACAACCCCCTGTGCAAGAAGAAGGCGGTCATCACCTCCTCCAACAAGCTGCGCACCTATACCAGCGCCCGGTACTATACCGAGCGGGAGATCCTGGACATCATCACTGGAAGGGAGGTCGACTGATATGAAGGAATTCAAGGGCCGCGTCGTGGTGCCCGGCACCTGTCAGGCGGAAGCGCTGGTGAGCCATGGCGGCTTCAACACCCTGGCCAGCTATCAGATGGCGCTGATGTTCGGCGACAAGAAGGTGAAGTGCGGCGACCAGAACAACGCCGACCTCTATAAAAAGCCCATGCTGGGCAAGGCCCTGTGCCTGCCTATGACCATCGGCTCCACCACCGGCGGCATGGTGCTGTTCACCGCCTGCGCGCTGGGCAAGCAGCCCGCCTGTATGCTGTTTTCCATGCCCATCGACTCGCTGGCTGCCAGCGGCGCGATCCTGGGCGACGTATGGACCGACGGCAAGATGCCTGTGGTGGACAGTCTGGGCGAGGAATTTCTGGAATACGTCAAGACCGGCATGCAGGTGACAGTGGGCGAAGAAGGACTGGTGACGGTGGAATGAGCGATAACGTATTCAGCAAGAAACCCAGCGAGTGCCGCTATTCCTTCATGCAGCACAGGGAGTGCGAGTTTTTCCCCTGTCACGCCACCAATCATCCGGAGGATTTCAACTGCCTGTTCTGCTACTGCCCGCTGTATGCCTTGGGCAGCCAGTGCGGCGGCAATTTCAAGTGGCTGGAAAACGGCGTGAAGGATTGCTCGGCCTGCATGCTGCCCCATGGCCGGGGAAGCTATGAGTATATCATGGGCAAGTTCCCCCTGATCTCCGCCATGGCCAAGCGCAACCGGTAACGTGGAAGCCAAAAAGAACCGGATCCGCCTGACGACGCCCAAACGGAATCCATTGTTCACGATCCTCTGCGCGTATGGCTTTTCCGGCGTGAATGCCATTGTCACTTTGATCCTGCTGCGGGGCAGACCGTCCCATAGCGATTTTTGGGAGAGCTTCCTGTTTGGTGGCGCACTTCTCCTGTTGATGATTCCTATTACCTTATGGGATAACAGGCCGGGAACCCGGGATTTTGGGGCAGCGGTGATGACGCTGCTGCTTTACGCTGCTGTGTGCGGCGGCTGCGCGTATGTGCTGTCTCCGTGGATGCTCCTGCTCTGCTGCGCCGAGGTTGGAATTTACTTTGCACTGGGATATCTCATCAAAAAATTCCGCCGCCGTCGACGGTAAACAGACCATATACAAAGCCCTGACCCGTCGGGTCAGGGCTTTGTGCTTAATAGGACTTTGGCAAAGCCGTCGGCGAAGATGCGGGCGCTGTTGAGGGCTTCGTCCAGCGAATTGCCCGCCGCGCCTACCTCCACCAGCATGGAGCCCAGAGACTTGTGCTGGTTATAGTTGGAGTTCCGCAGCGTGATGGGCCGCATCACCGTGGGATAGTCCGCCGTGATGGCTTCGGAGACCGCTACCGCCAGCTTCAGGTTCTCCTGCCAGCCGTCGTGATTGCTACCCATGATGAAGCTCAGCTGGGCGGCATTGGGATCCTCCAGCGAGATCAGCTTATACTGCCGGTGCTGGGCGTCCTCCACCGCGTCACGGTGGATGTCCAGAATGAAGGAGATGGAGGGGTACTTCTCCAGATACGCCTCAATGCCCTCCACCGACCGGCCGTAGGCCCCTTCGTACAGGGGATCGTCGTACAGCGTCCGGTCATGGAGCACGGAGATGCCGTAGCCCGACAGCACCGACGCGATCTCGTCCCCCACCCGCACCACGTTCTTGGTGGTGTCGCTGGTGCGGCAGGTGCCGGTGGAGACATAGCCCTGCCCGGCGGGCATGGTATAGGCCTCGCTGCCGTGGGTGTGGAGGATCAGCACCTGCGGCGATTCATCTGTCAGGTGGGCGGCGAAGCCCTCCTCCGCCAGCGCGGCGGCGTCCAGCGTCTTATTGGAGCCGTTTTTGATGCAGATGTCCCGCACCACGGTATAGCCCGCTTTGTTGGTGATGTTCACCGTCTGGGATGGTACGCCGTTGTCCTGAAAGGCCAGCGCCGTCCGGGGCGTCACCGGTAAGGGTGCACTGACGGCGGGCGTGTCCGCTTTCGGCGGTTCCGGCTCCTGCGGCGCCTCCGGTTCCTCCTGTGGTGCGGCGGAGACCTCGCTATGCGCCGCCAGCAGCGTGGGGGATTGGTACAGTGCCAGCATGGCGGGCAGCGACAGGCCGTCCGCCGGCAGCCAGTCGCCCAGCGACCATTGTAGCAGCCATTTGGCGGCGCTGCCGCCCCGCGTCTCGCTGCCGTCCGATGCGGCGGCCACCGTTACCAGCGTCAGTGCCGCCAGCACCAGCGCCATGCCCCGCCTGAGCCATTGCTTCATTGCCATCACCTCGGACAAGTATATGCGGGGGAGGGGAGGCTTATGACAGGGGAGCGGGGGAGTTTCGTGGCTGCGGCCGCGATATGTTTCCCATAATTCTTACAGCGTCATGACAGAGCAGCCCTTGCTCTCATAATAGGCGAGCATCTCAGGCAGTTTCTTTTTATCATAACTGGTAATGCAGTCCGACAGAACATGAACGGTATAGCCGTTTTTCGTCATATTATAGCAGGTGGATTTGATGCAGGCCGTGGCATCGGCTCCGGCGATATAAAACTCGGTAATGCCGTGCTCCTGAATGAAGGCGGCAAACGCCTCGCTGGTCAGGGCATTGCTTTTTGACTTCGTAAAGATGTGGTCGGATACGACGTTCAGCTCCGGCACCAGCTCCGCGCCACGGGTACCGGGCTTGAATGTTCTTGTTCCGGCGGACAGGTTGTTGTGCTGAATGTAAATCACCCACAGCTCCTTTTGGACTGCCCAATCAATGGCCCTGTTGACGTTTTCTATAATTTCCTTGTAGTTTTTCGTGATGCCATTTTGCAGGTCGATCACGACCAGCGCGCAGTTTTTCATAATATTTTTCTCCTTTTCTTACACTGCCATCGAATGACAGGGGGGCAGACACGGTTTTGACGGGCAGAAATGCGCCCATACTGCGCCTAAGCGTCCGGTATTTTCTCCTGTGCGGCCAATATCGCGCCCCTATACGCTTGCTCCAAATGTGAATTTATGACCTCCTCGTCGTATTTCAGCGAATTGTTGGCGATGATGCTTGCATACCCGTGAGCAAACAGAAAAACAGTCAAAAAGACCTCTTTCGTCTGTTCCATACTGATCCCTAAGGCGTTCTGCATAGCGGAAAGAACAGGAATAAGCTCCTCGGCGTCGATCAGTTCAAGCAGAGTCTTTCCATCAAAGTGATCCGACTGGAAAAGGAAGCGGAACAAAAGGGGCTCTTCGATGGCAAAGCGGATATAATTCAGCCCGATTCCCAGCAGGACCCCGTTGGGCGGACGTTTCAGCTCCATCAGGTATTCTGAATGATAACGGTCAGCCTTCGCATAGGCCGCTCTTTTCAAGTCTTCGATCGTTGCAAAATGATACATGACGGGCTGTGTGGAACAATGCAGTCTTTCCGAGACAGTCCTTGCGTTGATGTTTTCCGCGCCCGCTTCACGGGCAACCGCAAAGGCTGCATCGACGATCATTTCCTTTGTGACTTTTGCTTTCGCTGGCATGTGTGCACCTCAATATATAATTTAGATTATATATAACTCGAATTATATATCGAAAAACATGTCTTGTCAATCCGATTGGAACAAAAAAGTATTCGAATAAAAAACAGGCCTCCGAGTTTCGGGGGCCTGTTTTTTATTCGATGCAAGCATCTGCGTTGTCTCAGCACCCATAGGCGTGCTTCCCATCTAACGGATCACGCAGATGTTGATGATTCAGGTATAATTTACGTAGAAGGAACAGTTCTACGCAAAATTGCTTGCTGCGGGGCGGGATACTTAGATGGGAAAGGCAGCCATGGGAATGAGATACGATGGGATCAGTGTTCAGAATATGCGCAGCTCCAACATGGACGGCGTATTGCTGAAGGAACGATTGATAAAGGACCAGCGGGTCTATCTGGCGGTAATACTTTAAATGTAACCGTAAAACCTGACCACGCATAGACACACATGAGAAAATAGTAACGGAACGTTGCAAAACGTTCCGTTACTATTTTCGTATTTATCACTGATCCAGCCGTCCGACGATGGCGTCCTCGATCATACTCGCCATGCGCTCCGTAGTCAGCGGCATGATGTGGCAGGGCATGGGGCCGAAGGAATCGATGATCTTCACCAGCTTCCCGTGATCCTGCGGGGCGGCGGCCAGTTCTCCGTAGGTGAAGGCGATGCCGAACTCCCGGTAGAGCTTCTTCAGCGCGGCCAGAGCTTCTTGCAGCAGCGCTTCCCCGTCCGTTTCAACCGTGGTTACGCCGAGAATTTCGTTGAAATACCGGCGGAAGATCGCCTTATCCCCGCTGGCACGATAGATCTCCTTGAGCCAGTACGGGAAAAGTCCTGTCAGCGCGTGGGGATAGTTCAGCCCCAGATACCGCTGGGCGAAGGACTGGAGAGGGTAGGGGGCAAACTCGCCCTCGCGGCCAAGGTCGTTGATGCCGGAGAGGGCCAGCGCGCTGTTCAGCAGCAGCGTTCCCCGTGCGTCTTTATCGTTTTTGTCGGCAAGGCTGCGGCGCAGGCACTCCAGAATGGTTTTCATGGATGCCTTCGCGTAGTGCTCTGCCAGCGGGGAGCGGGTCAGGTTCAGGTAGTTGATGGACACCTGCACAAAGGCGGTCATCTGACCATAGGCAAGGATATGATCCGGCAGGGACATGACGTATTCCGGATTCAGCCAGGTGAATACGGCGTTCCCGACGCCGCAGCCCACCTGCAAACCGCTTTCGTCCAGCGTGATCTGCACGTCCGCGTTGGTCTCTGAGCCGGACATGGGATTCGTCGGGATCGTGACCACCGGCAGCATAGACCGGCCATCGGTGGACACCTCATAGGTCAGGAACTTTTCCATGGGAGTGTCCGTGTTCCGTGCGCCAAAGGCGATGGCCTTGGTCAGGTCCATGCTGACACCGCCGCCGATGCCCAGCACCACATCAATATTCTTTTCCGCACAGAGCTGGATACCCTCGTTGACCTTGCTCAAAAGCGGCTTTTTCCCCGCTGGCAGGGTGTGGACTTCTATTCCCATTTCTGCCAGAAGTTTTTTCAACGGCGCATAATGCCCGCCGGAAAGAAAGCTTGCCGTGGGGATGACCAGAAGCCGTTTGCCCAGTTTGGCGATCTCCCGCGCGACCGTTTCCATCTGGCCCGCGCCATAGATGATACGGACGCCGCTGTCGTAAATAAAATCCTTCATCAGCTTCGCCCTTCAGTTGGTAATGCCCAAGCTCTCATTGGCACCCAGGCTCTCGTCGGCGATCATGTCTGCCATGCATTGGGCGATAGCGGCGCGGTCTACGAACCAGCAGGCGGGCTTTTCGCCCTCCCGCGTCAGGCGGTAGGTCTCTCCGCTGCCATCCCGGATGCCGGGGCAGCGCAGCAGCGTGGTGACGGCGGGGCTGGCGGCGATGGTGTCGGCGGCCATGATATACTCTGGCATCTTCTTTGCCAGCTGGTTCAGCATAATGCCGTGGATGCCCTTGATCTCATGGTGGATACCCATGCCGGTGATCCAAATGATGCGCTTGACGGAGGTCTCCTCCAGCGCCGCCACGATGTTTTTCGCCATGGTCAGCACGTTGCCCTCCAGCGAAGCAGCACGTCCTGACCATCCATGGCCCGCAGCACGTCCACCATGTCCAGCGCGTCACCCTTGATGACGTTGACGCCGCTCATGTCCATTCCCTCGAATTTCTGCGGGTTCCGGACGAATACGGACAGCTCAATGTCCGCGATGGACTGCATTTTGCGGGTCAGGTATTTGCCGGTATGTCCGGCGGCTCCGAAGATCACAACTTTTTTCATAATAGCTTCCTTTCTGTTCGTTTCAGTTGGCGGCAGTCGCTTTCGGCGCCTGCCACATGGCGCGGTATTTGATAAAATAGTAAATGCTCATTGCGATACTCAGTATTTCCCCAGCGGCCAGCGCCATCCATACGCCGTCCATCTCGAAGAAGCGCGGCAGCACCAGCACAGGGATCACCATAAAGACCATCGTGCGGCAGAAGGAGAGAATGGCGGAGGTCTTGCCGTCGTTGAGGGCGGTGAACCAGCCGGAGGCAAAGATGTTGTAGGCCATCATCAGAAAGCTGACGGCGGCGATGCGGAAGCCGTGGAGGGCGATAGTCGCCACATGGGCGTTGCCCTTGGCAAAGATGCCCACCACTGCGCCGCCGAACAGGTAGCTGGCGGCTGTGACAATTGCCGCCGTGATGCCCAGTGTCCGGACGCTGATGCGGAAAAGACGGCTGAGCCGGGCCTTGTCTCCGCGTCCCAGATTGTAGCTGACCACGGAGGCGATACCATTGATATAGCCCCGGAACAGGCCGCCAAACAGTCCCTGTGCGTACCAGATGATGGTCAGGGACGCCACGCCGTCCGAGCCGCCCAGCTCCATGAGAATACGGTTGAAAAGAATGGTGACCACCGAGAAAGCCAGCACACTGACCATCTCCGACGAGCCGTTGCCGCAGCTTTGCAGAATGGTGCGCAGCCGCCATTTCGGCCGCACTACATAGAGTACCTGCTTCCGGTTAACGCAGAACCAGATGGTGCCCGCCACGGAAGGAAAGGCGTAGCCAATGCTGGTGGCGATGGCGGCACCTGTCAGACCCCAGTGAAAGACCGCCATGAACAGCCAGTCCAGCACGATGTTCAGCACGCCGCCGATGACGGACAGCAGCGCGCCGAGACCGGCACGGCCCACGGTGATGAAGCTCAGCTGGAACACCATGCCGAACACGGCGAAGGGCACGGAGATCAGCACAGGGATCATGTACGCCCGGCAGCAGGGCATCAGCGCGTCGTCGGAGCCGAGGAAGCGGCACAGCGGCTCCAGAAAAACGAAGCACAGGGCGGCCAGCACCACGCTGAACAGGAAGGCAACGACCATCAGAAGGGAAAAATCCTCCCGTGCCTCCTGCGTCCGCCCCTCACCGATCTTCTTGGCCACCAGCGCGTTGCCGCCGGTGCCGAACATGATGCCTAGCGCGGAGGAAAGATACGTCATGGGCAGGGTGATGTTGATGGCGGACAGCGCGTCCGTATTGACCCACTGGGCCACGAAAATGCCGTCCACGGTGGTGTAGAGATTGGCGAAAATGCTGGAAAAGATGGTGGGCAGAGCAAAGAGGATCAGCCAGCGGAAATTGACCTCATGCTCCAGTTTCATTTGTGTTTCCACAGAAATGCTCCTTTGGTAAAAATAGAATACTGTCCCGTTTGGGACGATATGCGGAGAAGAAAAGGGGCGTTACAGCCCCTTCATGGCGTTTTTGCAGCCGGTGATGTACCGCTTTGTGGCGGACAGCAGCACGCGGCGTTCCTCCTCGGTCAGTTGGCTCATGGCCTGCTGTTCGCTCTGCCGCACCCTTTGCAGGATACGCTCCGCTTCGGCGCGGCCCGTTTCGGTGAGATGCACCGTTTTGTTCCGGCGATCCTCCGGCAGCTCCCGTAGCTGCACCCAGCCCTTTTTGTAGAACCCGGTGATGACCGCGTTCACCGTCTGCTTGGGCAGGAAGCATTGCTCCGCCAGCAGCTTCTGGGTGCATTTCTCCGTCCGGTAAATGGCGCTGAGAAGGGAGAGACTGGTGAAGGACAAGCCCTCCGATTTGGCGTATTCCTCGTAGGAAGCATTCCATTCCTGTAAATAAGAGCAGTATTCGCAGATCTGCTCCCGGATATCCTGCAGCATCGTATCACTCCATTCGTCTCAAAATGATTCGTCCAATTTCGTACCATTATATCCGACGTTGCGTATCTTGTCAACACAAACCGGTTGACTATCCTCTTACGGCATGATACAATACGGCTTGCTTATCAGAGGACTTGCGATCCTATGGATCGTTGAAGTGGGATAAGACCGTTTCGGGCCTTATCCCGCTTTTGTTTTGCGGTGGGGTAAGGCCAGCAGGGTTTTGCCCCATTTTTGTTTTCTGGAGGATATTCTGCATGAACGCAAACGCAAAGGCTTTGATCCGTTACATTTTTCCCGCGCTGGGCGGCCTGTTCGTGACGTATCTCTACAACGTGGTGGACGGCATCTTCGTGGGGCAGGGGGTAGGCTCCGCCGCTCTCGGCGCGGTGAATATCGCCGTGCCGTTCATCACCTTCGTGGTGGCGGTCACCGCCATGTTCCCCATGGGCGGCGCCACGGTGGTGGCTATCCGTATGGGCCGCGGCGACAGGGAAGGGGCAAACCATGCCTTTATGACCGCATTTTCTCTAACGCTTCTCATGGCCGCCGTCCTGATGGCCGTGGGCATGGTGTTTTCCTGGCAGATCGTGGATATCAGCGGTGCAAGAAGCCTCAGCGCGGAGATGCGGGAGATGGCGGCGCAGTATCTTTTCTACTACTCCGCCTTTTCCATCCCCATGCTGATGGGTACCTGTCTGTCGGTGTTCGTCCGCAACGACGGCTCGCCCACGCTGTCCTTTGTGGGTATGTGTGTGGGCGCTGCTGCCAATATCTTTCTGGACTGGCTGTTCATCTTCCCGCTGCAAATGGGCGTTGTCGGCGCGGCCATCGCGTCGGGTCTTGGACAGGTGCTGACGGTCCTGGTGCTGCTGACCCATTTCCTGTGGCGAAAGGGCGACCTGCGCATCCGGAGGTTCCAACTCGGCGGCGCACTGATGGGGAAGGTCTGCAAACGCGGCGTACCGGAGGCGGTCACCCAGCTGACCACGCCTGTTACGGCTCTGTGCTACAACCTGATGCTCTCGCGGCTCATTGGTGACATCGGCGTGTCTACCTTCAGCGTTCTGAGCTTTATCTACTCGCTGGCCAACGCCATGCTTTCCGGCGTGGCGCAGGGCTTGCAGCCCCTGTGGGGCCAGTGCTACGGAAGAAAGGACAGCAAGGGACTGGCGTGGTACTTCCGCAGCGGCCTTATCATCAATATCGTGCTGTCGGCGCTGATCTACGGGGCACTGTTCTTCTTCGATGTGTCTGTCATCCGCATCTTCAATAAGGAGCCGGAGCTGATACAGGAAGCCTCGGCGGCGCTGCCGCTGTTCGCACTGTCCTTTATCCCCATGGCGCTGAACCTGATCTACACGGCGTACTTCTTCTCCACCAAGCGCACCGGCACGGCCAATGCAATGCTATTGCCATCAGCCGCGGTATCGCAGTGAAGGCGCTGCTGATTTTCTGCCTGCCGCTGATTTTCGGCACGGAGGCCATCTGGATCGCACCTTTTGTTACTGAGATTATTACGCTGGACGCCGCCATCGTGCAGAGCAAGACCAGCAAGCTGGTCTACCGGTGAGCCGTTTAATCTTCGTTTAACACTTTCCTGTCATATGTGGTATAATCATGTCATTGATATAGGGGAGGGATGGGCATGACCATCAGAAAACGGCTGGCACGATCCAACATCGCCATGCTGGTAATACCGATCCTTGCGGCGGTGCTGCTGCTTTTGCTGGGGCTGGGCGCGGCGCTGTTGCTGCTGCGGGGGAATCTGATGACGCTGCATGACGCGGTGGAGCAGATAGAGACGGTGCTCCACGGCTTCAAGCTGACGCTGAGTGCCTTTGCCGCCGTTGCGGTGCTGCTGATGCTGGCGGCGGTGGCGCTGACGGATCTGTACCTGACGCGGCATCTGTTTCGCCATATTTCCCAGCCGCTGGACACCCTGACAGCAGGCGTGGCCCGCATCCGGGACGGCGATCTGGATACGCCCATCGGCTACACGGAGGCGGACGAGTTCAAGGCCGCCTGTGACGCGGTGGACGAGATGGCGGCCCGACTGAAGGCCTCGCTGGAGCAGCAGCAGGCGGCCCAGCAGCAGAAGCAGGAGCTGATCGCGGGCATGTCCCACGACCTGAAAAGCCCCCTGACCGCCATCCGTGCCTATACGGAGGGCCTTCTGGAGGGCGTGGCGCAGGACGCGACCACCCGCCAGCGGTACCTGCAGACCATCTATGCCAAGGAGGCGGACATGGAGACGCTGGTGAACCGGCTGTTTGCCTTTGCCAAGATGGATGTCAGCGCCTATCCCGTCCGGCTGGAGCCGCTGGCGCTCCGCGCTGAACTGGAAGCCGTCACCGAGGAGCAGGAGGGTGTGGCAGTCACAGTGGATGTGCCGGACATGACGGTGCTGGCGGATCGTGAGCTGCTGCGGCGTATCGCGGTGAACCTGCTGGACAACAGCCGCAAATACGGCGGGCGGGAGGACGTCAATGTCCGCATCACAGCGGAGAAAAACGGCGATACAGCGGTGATCGTGTTTGCTGACAACGGCGTGGGCGTGCCGCAGGAGCAGCTGCCCCGGCTGTTTGATGTGTTCTACCGGGGTGATGCCGCCCGGACAGCGCCGGGAAATGGCAGCGGTATCGGCCTTGCAGTGGTGAAAAAGTCCTGTGACGAGATGCATGGCAGTGTACGGGCGGAGAACGGCGAGAGCGGCGGCCTGCGGGTGATCGTAACGCTGCCGTTAGCAAAGGAGGATGCAAATGGCGAAAATACTCATCATTGAGGATGACGCGGATATCGCCGCTATCGAGCGGGATTATCTGGAACTGAGCGGCTATCAGGTCAGCGTCTGCACCGATGGCGCCTCCGGACTGTCCGCGGCGCTGGAGCAGCCCTTCGACCTGCTGCTGCTTGACCTGATGCTGCCAGAGATGGACGGCTTCACCATCTGCCGGAAGGTGCGGGAGGTCAAGGATATTCCCATCCTCATGGTCACGGCGCTGGGCAAGGACGTGGACAAGATCCGGGGTCTTGGCTATGGCGCGGACGACTACATTGAGAAACCCTTTTCTCCCAGCGTACTGGTGGCGCGGGTCAAGGCCCATCTGGCCCAGTACCGCAGGCTGAAGCCGTCTCCGGCGGCGGAGAGCACCGTGCTGACCGTAGGGCCGCTGGCGGCGGATACCGCCTGCCACCGTATTACGAAGAACGGCGCGGAAGTGCCGCTGAAAAACAAGGAGTACGAGCTGCTGCTGTTTTTGATGCGCCATCCGGGACAGGTGTTCAGCAGGGAGGACCTGTACGAGATGATATGGGGGCTGGAATCTCTGGGCGATAACATCACCGTGGCGGTGCATATGAACCGTCTGCGGGAAAAGCTGGAGGACGACCCTGCCCATCCCAAGCTGCTGCAAACGGTGTGGGGCGTAGGCTACCGGCTGACGGTTTAATTCCTGTTTAAAAGTCCTTTATACGCAATTTAACGGTTTCCTCTATCATGGAGCTATCCACGATAGAGGAAACCGTTTTTTATGTTTGATGGAGGTATTCATATGCACGAAAAAGTAATGCGGGAGAATTATGCCAAGGCTTATAAGCTGGTAATCATTCTGGCTGTGGTGCTGGCGGTGGTCAGCGCGGTCGCCATTCCCCTGAGCCTGTCCCAGCAGATCAAGGATGCCGCCGCGCTGGAGCAGACCTACGGCGAGGAGCACCACGACGGCGAACATGACGGCCACGACAGCGAGGATGCGTGGAAAAGCCAGATCACACCTCTGACGCCGACGCACTTCGTGATTTTCGGCGTGGCGGGACTGCTGTGGCTGTTGCTGCTGGCTTACTACTGGCTGCTGACGGCGGCGTGGCTGTACCGCAGCGCCGTCAACGAGGGTATGAACAAGTCACTGTGGATGATCCTGGGCCTGGTAGGCAATCTTCTGGCGGTGGCCGCGTTCCTTATCGTGCGGGACGCGCCTCAGCGGAAGAAGGCGGCGGTGTGACCATGGGCTTTCTGGCACCGTTTCATGGCTTCTGCATGGCGCTGGCGGACAGCGTGCCCGGTGTGTCCGGAGGCACGGTAGCGTTCATTTTAGGCTTCTATGACCGCTTCATCAACGCCCTCCACGACCTGTTCGGCCGGGACAACACCGCCCGCAAAACGGCGCTGGTCTATCTTTTGAAGCTGGGCGTCGGCTGGGTGGTCGGCATGGCCTTGTGCGTGTCGCTGCTGGTGAGTTTATTCTCTGCGCATATCTATTTCATGAGCAGCCTGTTTCTGGGCCTGACGGTGGTCTCCATCCCCTTTGTGGCGCTGGCGGAGAAGAAAGCACTGTGCCGCTGGCAGATGGCGCCCTTTGCCCTGCTGGGTATGGCGCTGGTGGTGGGACTGGCCATGCTGCGGGGCAGCAGCGGGCTGCTGACGGTGGACATGGCGCAGCTGCGCGTAGTGGATGCGGTATACCTGTTCTTGTCCGGGGCGGTGGCCATCACCGCCATGGTGCTGCCGGGCATCTCCGGCTCCTCTATATTGCTGATTGCCGGAGTGTACCTGCCGGTGATCCAGGCCATCCGCCAATTCCTGCACCTTGACCTGCATGTAGTGCCGGGGCTGATGGCGCTGGGCTTCGGCGTGATCGCAGGCGTGGCGCTGTCCATCAAGGCCATCCGTGCCGCGCTGCAAAAGCACCGCTCCGCCATGATCTGGTTCATTTTGGGCCTGATGATCGGTTCGCTGTACGCCATCGCCATGGGGCCTGCCAGTTTACAAACACCCCAGCCGCCGCTGAGCGCGGCAACATTCCAGCTGTTGGCCTTCCTGTTGGGCGTAGGACTGCTGGTGGGGCTGGAGCTGCTGCGGCGGCGCATGGAGAGAGGTGTGACCACAGCATGAACCTTGACCAGTCGATCCTTTACTGGATACACGACAACCTGTCCTGCGGCTTGCTGGATGTGTTGATGCCGAAACTGACGCTGCTGGGCAGCGGCGGCGCTATCTGGCTGCTGGCAGTAGCCATCATGCTCTGCACGAAGAAGTACCGCCGTCAGGGCGTGATCCTGCTGGCGGGTTTGGCTGTGGGCGTGCTGGTGGGCAATGTGTGCCTGAAAAACCTCATTGCCCGGCCAAGGCCTTGCTGGCTGGACAATAGCGTGAAGCTGCTGATCTCCATGCCCACGGACTACTCGTTCCCGTCCGGACACACGTTGGCCTCTGCCATCGGGGCCACGGTGCTGACGAAAACGGACCGCCGCTTCGGCTGGGCAGCCATCCCGCTGGCGGCCATTATCGCCTCTTCCCGGTTGTACCTGTTCGTCCACTATCCCAGCGACATTCTGGCCGGAGCAGTACTGGGCGTGGTCATCGGATTGGCGGTGTATCACCTTGGGATGCGCCGGTGTAAGTGTCATTCTGAAAATAATCATTAGAAGTACATACAATGCGTGAAACGGAGCCATTTTGGCTCTGTTTTGTGCTGTTTATCGCTTCCGCTTTGGGTCAAAAGTGGGGCAAAGGTGATTTTTATAATTACAATTCTATGGCAATGAAACGATTCGGACTGTAAGGAAAAAGCGAGTGATGGAATGTCCTTCACTCGCTAAATTTATGTTTTGGATTATGAAATTGTACGATAACCGGCTCTTGCGTAGAACTAACACTTCTACGCAAATTTTACAAATACAGCTTTATTTACCACCGTGTTTTATAATAAAGCTGTCAATTTATCAATTTGCACACACTTATGTTCCATACGCGAATGGATTCATGGCTGTCGCAACGCTCATGTGCCTTAAAAGCTCACTCAAGATGTTCATGTCCATTCCCGCTTTTATACATCGGGCTACAATGATGTGTCATAAAACATGGTAATTGACCATACGGATGCCACACCATTCAAACAGACGATAAAAGAAATACTCGTATATTTTTCGTTTTCCAAAAAGAATCAGCATATTATGCAAAAAAGGTTCATATTATGCGTTTACTTTGTTGACAATGCTTGCGGTTAAGTGTTAAAATTGAATGGTAAGTGCGGTAAGCTGTATTTGTAAAATTTGCGTAGAAGTGTTAGTTCTACACAATTATGTCCAATTTTGGGGAGCGGATTTGAGCGAACACTTAATTTGCCGTTAAGCAGCACTTATACTTGTCTTGTCACATTAAGGGGCTTTGAGGTTATAAGTGGAAATGACGATTTCTATTTAGTTGTAAATGTAAGATGCGGTTTCGGCAAACATATCCAACAGGATAAGTTTGCAATGGCAATGGGCAGGTGAATAAGAGATGGGATGTCAAAAAGAAAAGGAATTTGAACAATACTATCTAAAATATTACCCACTGGTGTATGGATACATATTAAAGAAAATATTTTCTGTGCAATCCGCAGAAGATTTGACAATGGATGTTTTCTACTCGGTTTGGGATAAATTCGATTCCTTTGATGAAAAAAAGGCTACATTCCAGACGTGGTTGTATGTAATTGTCAACAACAAATTAAAAAACTATTACCGCGGGAGGAAAGAAACTATTGAATTGGATGAATCAATTACGAGTGATAATCAGACAGATGAAATAATTGAAGCGATCCAGCTGCAGTATTTGCGCGATCATCTATATGTTGCGCTTGAAGGATAAGCTTTGAGGTATCAGACAGCAAGCGGCAACAGTTGGAAAGCGTATTTACATCACCGCTGATGAAGAAGTTGCTGTCATTCCATGTGGTATTGTGGTCGCTGCACCATCTGGCGAAGTCCTCATCCA
>CAVHYW010000030.1:0-29966 GCA_963640475.1 bacterium
GCACGGCCTTGTAGGCGCAGCGGTTGGCGGCCTCGGCGGCGAAGTACTTGGCGATCGAGCAGGCGGAGCTGGCTTCGGGGCTGTTGGCGTCCTTCAGCATAGCGGCGTGATACACCAGCTGGCGGGCGGCTTCCACGTCGGCGGCCATATCGGCCAGCATGAAGCTGATGCCTTGGAAGTCGGCGATGCGACGGCCGAACTGCTTACGCTCCTTGGCGTACTTGACAGCCTCGTCCAGCGCGGACTGGGCGATACCCACGGACTGGGCGGCGATGCCCAGACGGCCGCCGTCCAGCGTCTTCATGGCGATCTGGAAGCCCTTGTGCAGGGGGCCAACCAGACAATCCTTGCCAACACGGACATCCTCCAGCACCAGATCGCAGGTGGGATAGCCGTTGATGCCCATTTTCTTCTCGTGTGCGCCCAGAGACACACCGGGGAGCTTCATATCCACCACGAACATGGAGATGCCCTTGCTGCCCTTGGCGGTCAGGTCGGTCTTGGCGAACACCACGGCCCAGTCGGCCATGGGAGCGCCGGAGATGAAGCACTTGCGGCCGTTGATGATAAAGTCGTCACCGTCGGCGATAGCGGTGGTGGTGGTGCCGCCGGCGTCGGAGCCCGCGCCGGGCTCGGTCAGGCCGAAGACCATGATCTTCTCGCCGCTGGCCACGGCGGGCAGGTACTTCTGCTTCTGGGCCTCGCTGCCGCCCAGAAGCAGCGGGCCGCCGCCCAAAGAGTTGGAGGTGTTGGCGTATACGGACAGCACCGCGTCCACGCGGGCCAACTCCTCCACCATCAGGGCGTAGGTCAGGCTATCGGCCCCGGCGCCGCCGTACTCCTTGGGGATCTTGACGCCCATGAAGCCGTACTTGGCCATTTTCTTGTGCATGTCCCAGTTAAATTCACCGGTCTCGTCCAGCTCGTCCTGGATCTCCTTGGTAAATTCCGTCTCCGCGAACTGGCGGAACAGCTTGCGCTGCATCTCGTGCTTCTTGTCGAGAATCATTCGTTTTCCTCCTATTGTTACTTTACTAATTGATTCAGCAGGGGATCTCGTGGCTGGACTTACCGGTGGTCAGGATCTCGTGGATGCTGTCGATGCCGCAGCGGGCCATGGACTCGGCGGCTTCCTCGGTAAAGAACGCCATGTGGGGGGTGTGGTACACGTTCACGAAGGAACGCAGGTATTTCAGCTTGAAGTAGGGCATGCCGGGGGTCTTGATGATATCGTCGTTGTGGGGCACATGGATGATGCCGGTCTCGCCGGGGAAGGCGTCCATGAACAGTGCGCCGATCTTCTCGGTCTCGATACCCTCGATGATGGCGTCGATGTCCACCAGTTCGCCGCGGGCGTTGTCGATCAGCACCACGCCGTCCTTCATCTTGGACAGGGCGTCACGGTTGATCATGCCGGTGGTCTCGGGCAGCAGGGGCGTATGGATGGTGATGATATCGGACTCGCGGTACAGGGTATCCAGATCCACATACTCGGCATACTGACGGACGGCGTCGTTCTGGTACACATCGTTGGCGATGATGCGGCAGCCGAAGCCGCTGAGGCACTTGATGACGGTGTAGCCGATCTTGCCGGTGCCCATGACGCCTACGGTCATGGTGCGCAACTCGCGGCCCATCTTGCCCTTCAGGGTGAAGTCGTTATCGTTGGTGTTATACAGGGCCTTCTTGAACTTGCGGATGCACATGAGAATGGCCATGACGGTGTACTCCGCCACGCCGTTGGGGGCGTAAGCGCCGTTGCACAGGCGGAAGCCCAGAGAGCGGGCATAGTCGCAGTTCATGTGGTTATAGCCCACGCAGCGGCTGGCCAGCACCTTGACGCCGTAGCCCCGCAGCTCATCCAGCACCTCGTTGCAGTAGTCGGACTGGCCCAGGGTGGTGACGCCGTCGCAGCCGACGGCCATGTTGGCGGTGGTGGCATCCAGATTGGCGGGGGTGGACACCAGTTCGATGCCGTACTCCTTGCACAGGGACTCGATAACGGGCTTTTCGTCGGGACGCACTTCGTAAGCAGCGATCTTCATATTTTTTCTCCTTATTCCGGCATGGCCGTCCGCCGCTCCTCAACAGCGGACGGTCTGCGTTTCATTTCCTACTTTTCCGTTTTTGATGGGGTACCGCTCAGTCCTTCAGGGCGGGATCCATGGGCACGGCTTCGCCGGCCGCGATCATGGCGGCCACCTGCTCGTCGGTGTAGCCCAGGTTCTTCAGCACCAGCTCGGTCTGCTCGCCCAGGTACGGGCCGCGGTTGTAGGGGGGCAGCTCGGTCTCCTCGAAGATAACGGGAGGACGCACCATGGTGCGCTTGGCGCCGTTGGGGTACTCCATCTCATAGAAGCAGCCGGAGGCCCATGCCTGCTTATCCACCAGCAGCTGATCCCAGGTCTGGGCCACGGCGTAGGGCAGGTCGTTGGCGTCCATCAGCTGGCACCACTCGTCCAGAGTGCGGGTAGCCATCTCGGCCACAAGGAAATCATAGAACTCCTCGATGTTGGCCTGCAGGTTGGTCTGGGGATAGTAGCGGGGATCCTCGGCCAGCTCGGGGTGGCCGATGGCCTTCATGAAGATGGGATAGTGGCGGTTATACTGGGGCATGGCGATCTGGAGCCACTTGTCGTCCTTGGTCTTGTGGCACACCACCAGCGGATTGGGCAGGGTGCGGCGGGACAGAGGATACTGGGTGGTGGGGTCGCCGTACTGGCTGGCCTGCAGCAGCAGGGACACGTCCCAGATGGCGCTGTGGAACAGGGAGACCACCACGCGGTCGCCGATGCCGGTCTCGCGGGCGCGGTACAGGGCGGCCAGCACACCGGAGGCCAGATACATACCCACCTGATGGTCGCCGAAACCGGCGATGGTCAGCATGGGCAGGGCGTCCTTGTCAAACAGGGTGCCCAGGATGCCGCCGCGGGCAAAGAAGGCGGTGAAGTCAAAGCCGGGCAGATCCTTGTCGGGGCCTTTTTCGCCGTAGCCGGAGACGAAGCCGTACACCAGCTTGGGGTACTTGGCGTGGAGGGTCTCATAGTCCAGAGCGGCCTTTTTCAGGGGGTTCTGACGCCAGTTAGTGATGAAGATGTCGGCCCCGGCGATCAGCTTCTCCAGCGCTTCACGGCCGGCGGCGGTCTTGGTGTTCAGGCAGACGCAGGTCTTGCCGGCGTTCTCCAGATCGTAGGAGGTGTTCTCCTTCTGATCCTGAGGACGGCCTTCGTTGACGGCGGTGTAGCGCAGGGGGTCGCCTGCGGGAGCCTCGATCTTGATGACCTCGGCGCCCAGATCGGCCAGATAGCGTGCGCAGCAGGGAGCGGCGATGAAGGTGGCCAGCTCGACGACCTTGATGCCCTCCAACGGGCGTTTGATCTCACTCATGGGTTTGGTTCCTCCTATATTGTTTCTTTATTTTGTCGTAATTACATGGTCAGCATGTCGCGGAAGGTCTCAATGTTGGTGCGGGCCTGCTCGAACTGCACCATCTGGCGGTCGATCTCCACCACGGTGACGGGGATGCCGGCGGCCTCGCAGGCCTTCTTTATCATGACATAGTCAAATTCCTCGGGGTCGCAGAACTTGGTCATGGCCACCAGCACGCCCTTGGCGCTGCGGGCCTTGGCGGTGTCCACGATCCACTGGACACGGGGCTTGGCGGCGTTATACAGCACGGAGCAGTTGTCCATGTCGGCGAACTTCTGGGCCAGCGCGGTCAGGGCGTCGTCACCGGCGGGCACGTCGGTGCGGTACTGGCGGGACTGGGCGGCCACGTCGTCCGCCACGATGTGCAGGCCCAGATCGTCCAGAATGGCGTTGAAGCCGGGCGCGTCGGTCAGGATGCCGGACAGCAGGATGGGGGTCTTTTCCGCGGCGGGGGTCTGAGCCTCCAGCGCGGCCAGCAGCTCGTCGATAAGGGCGGTGTGCTCCTCCTTGGTCATGAAGAAGGCGGACTTAAAGGCGTCGCTGCGCTGGGCGGCGGTGACCTCGGGATGTTTTGCCAGCACCTCGTCCAGCTTCCGCATGGCGGCGTTGTGGCGGTTATAGACGGCGTTGGACTCCGCCAGCTTGGCGTTATCGAAAGTGCCGCCCAGCTTCTCCAGATCGCGGATCACGCGCTCGTAGCTGGCCCTGGTGAAGGCCACGCCGAAAGCGGGCTTGCGGTTCTGGGGATATGTCATGGGGATGAAGGGGATGGATGGAACGGCGTACTTCCAGTTCTCGCCCAGCGTTTTCAGGGTGTCGCACAGGGAGGGGATCACGATGGCGGAAGCGCCGTCGTACATGCCGTTGATGCCCAGCTCCAGAATGGACTGAACGATGGAGCACAGGAAAGCGGGACAGTATTCCTTGGCGTGGCGCAGCTCGGTATCCGCGCCCCAGGCGCCCATGGGGACGAAGCCCATGGAATGGATGATCTCTTCGGGGGTGTAGACGGGAGCGCACAGCACGATCTTCTTACCCTCGGCCAGATATTTGTCCATCTGGGCCTTGGGGTTCACGGCGACTTCATGCAGCTTGGCAAACAGTTCGTTGGTGGTCATGTTCAGTTGGCTCCTTTCTGCTCTTTGTTGGCTTCCATGATCTCCATGAGGCCCTGCACGCGGGTGTCGTACTGGGCTTCGGAGAAGTTGCGGGGATCGGCCTGATCGCCGTCGAAGCTGGCCACGGGGATGTCGCAGGCCTTGCCCACCTGACGGCCCATCTCATACATGAAGCCGCTCCACAGCTTGCAGGAACGGTTGGTATGGATCAGCATGCCCTCCACATGGTTGTCCTTGCACAGCTTGATGCGCTTGTCGCGGGACTTTTCCAGATTGATGGCGTTGGGCACAGAGCAGTAGGCCTTTATCATACCCTCGAAGGAGTCGTAATCGTAGCCAAAAGCGTCGGCGTAGATGGTGGTGACCATGTTGATGCCGCGGGACTTCAGACCGGTGGAGGTAGCCCGCAGGTAGGGCCAGCAGGCGATACCCTCGAACAGGATACGGTACTTCTCCTCGGTGCGGAAGGTGGAGGTGCCGTTCTTGTGGTTCTCCATGTACTCCTTATACAGGGTCTCCATGGCGTCGCCGGAGCACTCCTTGCCGCGGGCGGTGACCATGACGGCCATGTGGTTCAGCAGGTCGAAGCCGTTGAAGGGAGAGGGAACGTACTTGGCACAGCCGGTAGCGGCCAGCCATGCGCGGGAGGCGCGGCAGCTGAAGCCGGTGACCTGCTGGAACTTATCGTCGTCCCACTTCAAATCGAACAGGCTCTCCAGCTGGTGGACCACATCCCAGAACTGGGCGGAGACGTACTCCACCTGCGCGTCGGACACGTCGTAATCAGGGTTAAAGGGGATATCCAGCATGAGCATGGGGATGTTCAGCTCTTGGGCCAGATTCTCGTACCACTTGATCATGCAGTTGCAGATATTGTTGCAGCACAGCACCACGTCGGGCATGGCCACATCCTGCTCGGGACAGGATTTCAGCTTGGCGTAGGCCATGGAGATACGGGCGTAGGCGCAGATATCGTTGGAGTAGCCTTCGGCCTCCGCCACGTTGCACATGCGCTCACCGGCGCCGCGGGCGGCGATACCGGCTGCTTGATTTTCGGGATAGACGGTGGCGATGCCCAGCGTCTCAGGGATCTCGACGGGGAAGTTGCTGGAGACCCACGCTACGGGGATGCCGTTCTTCTTCGCTTCGATGGCGTCCACAAAGGCGTCAGCGGCGATCTTGCCCAGTTTGTACTTGGCGGAATTGGGATCCACCGGACGAGGGGCCTTTTTCACTTCTTCTGCCATGTTTTTTCCTCCTTGTTTTCTGTCCTCATTATATAAATAATATTTGCTGCTGTTTTACAGAGTGTCCTTCCGGATGACCACCAGCTCTGCCGAGCCGTCCTCCAGCGAGTTGAACTCGTCCAGATGGAAATGCTCCCGATCCGGCACATTCTCCTGTGCCAGCATCAGCAGATGCCGCGCCAGCGAGACAAGGCCGTCCCGGTTCGCTTCCAGATAGACGCTGCCGTTATCCACGGTGCATTTGATGGAATAGGCAGGCTCCCACTCGAAGTGAAGTCCGTGTTCATCATATGCCGGAACATCAATGTTCATCGAAAAGCCCTCCTTTATTTCGCGGCCTGTTTCCATGCGTACAGAGCCGCGCCGATGGCGCCGAAATACTGGGCCAGCGGGTCATAGGAAATTTCCACGTCCAGCGCCTGTGCCATATAGCGGCGCACCGCCTCGTTGCGGGCCACGCCACCTGACATGCACACACGCTCCACGATCCCGGCACGGCGGGCCAGAGACGCCACGCGGGTAGCCACGCTCTGACAGATACCGGCCACCAGATCAGGCCGCTTGGTGCCGTTGGCCAGTTGGCTGATGACCTCCGATTCGGCAAACACCGTGCAGGTACTGGAGATGGCGGCGGGGGAATCGCTCTCAGCGGCGATGGCGCCCAGGTCGTCGATGTCCAGCCGCAGGATATTGGCCATGACCTCCAGAAAACGTCCTGTTCCGGCGGCGCACTTGTCGTTCATGATGAAGTTGCTCATGCGGCCATCCGGGGTCAGGGAGATGATCTTGGCATCCTGTCCGCCGATGTCGATGACCGTCCGCAGGTCGGGGAACACGAACCGGCCACCCAGCGCGTGGCAGGTCAGCTCGCTGACCTCGCCGTCAGCCCCCTCGAACTTGTTGCGGCCATAGCCGGTGACGATGACGCGGGCCATGTCGGCGTGGGTAAGGCCGCTTTCCTGCCACAGCTCCGTCAGGGCGTCCTCTGGGCCGTCGGTGCCCAGCCCGCCCAATTGCAGACTTTTGGCGGCGATGGACGCGCCGTCCCGCAATATCACACACTTGGAGGTGGTGGAACCGATGTCAATGCCCAGCGTATACATATGCGATGTCCTTTCTGCCGTGGGGTGGTTCAACTGGTCTTACCAGTTTAATCATATTATACGGCCTTGTGAAATTTGTGTCAATTATCGGTTTTGCCAATTCTTTAACAATTCTTTGTGGATTATACCGAGTTGCAGTTTAAATGAGCAAAGTGCCCTGTGATTTCTGACGAAAAAAGTGTCCGCTTTTGGCGGACACTCTAAGCGGGGACATATAATACCGCACTATTGATACTCGTTTGTAGGGGCAGGCGACTCTGTCCGCCCGTCAACTTACGTGCAATTTTCTTGTGCTGTCATTCCGAGACAGTGACCGATGTCACTGTCGTGGGAATCCGTAATTTAGGCAACTCAGCGCAAATCCAAAGGGACGGATTGCCACGCCAGTGTGAGCACTGGCTCGCAATGACAGAAAAAGAAAGTCGCCCGTCGATAATATTTGCGTCAGGATAACCCTTCCAGATCGTGCTTGTCCAGCTTCATGTCGCGCCACTGGCGGGGCAGGCCCGGCGCGATCAGCGGAAACACGTTGTCGGTGTTGGCGGTGGGCTGGATGTTATAGGTGCCGTACATATTTATCAGGTCTTTTACGTTTTCCGGCGGCGAGGAAAAGTCGTGAACGTCCGGCGTAGCGTCATGGGGAAAGGGCTTATGGTTCTTGGACATAAAAAATCACCTCTGCCCTTAGTATGGGCAGAGGTGGGAAAATGATAGCTGGTTATTTCTTGTAAATCTCCGCGTCGAAGTCACGGACACGCTCGTCACGCTTCACGTCCTGTACATAGACTACGTTGGTCTCGTCAAAGGCCAGACGCATGGCAAAATCCTTGGCCTCGTAAATATCGTTGGTCTGGAAAAAGTCCCGGAACTCGTCCTCGTTGACGCGGCGCCACATGATATGGAAGCGGTAAGGATCCATGGGTGTCCTCCTTGTAAAAATGGGGTGTATTTTTTAGTATATCGCGTTGCGGAGAAAAAAGCAACGGTAGCTTTCGCTAAAATTCGGAGGAATATTTCTACATCCATTCTCTGGGTGAATTTGGAAAAACCGCTTTCCTCGGAGCGGCAGATGGAGTATAATACCCACCATATTGAATAATGGGGGAATATGGGGATGAAACTGGGTTTTGACAACGAAAAATATCTGACCATGCAGGCAGAGCACATCCGCCAGCGCCGCGCGCAGTTCGGCGGCAAGCTGTATCTGGAGTTCGGCGGCAAGCTGTTTGACGACCATCACGCCAGCCGGGTACTGCCGGGGTTCCAGCCGGACAGCAAGATCCGCATGCTGGGCACCATGAAGGACGAGGTGGAGATCGTGGTGGCCATCTGCGCCGGAGACATCGAAAAGAGCAAAATGCGGGGCGACCTGGGCATCTCCTATGACGAGGACGTGCTGCGGCTCATCGACGTGTTCCGCTCGCTGGGCTTCTATGTGGGCAGCGTGGTCATTACCCAGTACGCCGGGCAGCCCAACGCCGAGGCCTTCATCAAGCGGCTGGAGTCGCTGGGCGTGAAGAGCTATCGCCACTATCCCATCGCCGGGTATCCCTCCGATGTGGCCCACGTGGTGTCCGACGAGGGTCTGGGCCGCAACGAGTACATCGAGACCAGCCGCAGCGTGGTGGTGATCACCGCACCCGGCCCCGGCAGCGGCAAAATGGCCACCTGCCTGAGCCAGCTGTATCACGAACATAAGCGGGGCATCCGGGCGGGCTATGCCAAGTATGAGACCTTCCCCGTCTGGAACCTGCCCTTGAAGCACCCCGTGAATCTGGCCTATGAGGCCGCTACCGCCGATCTGAACGATGTGAACATGATCGACCCCTTCCATCTGGAGGCCTACGGCAAGACCACCGTCAACTACAACCGGGACGTGGAGGTGTTCCCTGTCCTGAACGCCATGTTCCAGAAGATTCAGGGCGAGTCCCCCTACAAGTCCCCCACGGATATGGGCGTGAACATGGCGGGCTTCGGCATCATGGACGACGAGGTGTGCTGCGAGGCCAGCCGCCACGAGATCGTGCGGCGGTACTATACCGCCGCCTGCGACCGGGTACGGGGCAAGTGCGACGAGAGCGTGGTGCGGAAGCTGGAGCTGCTGATGCAGCAGGCCCATGTGTCGCCGGAGCAGTGCCCCGCCGTGGTGGCCAGCCTGAAAAAGGCGGAGGAGACCGGCACGGTGGCGGGCGCTATGACACTGCCGGACGGCACGGTGGTAACGGGTAAGACCTCCTCCCTGCTGGGCGCTTCCGCGGCGCTGCTGCTGAACGCGCTGAAGCATCTGGCGGGCATCGACCACAAGCTGGAGTTGATCCCCTCCTCCGTCATCGCGCCCATCAGCGAGATGAAAATTGGCTATCTGGGCCATCACAACCCCCGGCTGCACTCCGACGAGGTGCTGCTGGCGCTGGCGATCTCCGGTTTGACCAACCCGCTGGCGGCTATGGTACAGGCACAGCTGAAGAATCTAAAGGGCTGCGACGCCCACTTCTCGGTCATCATCTCCGAGGAGGATGTGAAGCTGTATAAGCGGCTGGGCATCAACGTCAGCTGCGAGCCCAAGTACGAAATTAAGAAGCTGTATCATAAGTAAATGAACGTTTCATAAATAAAAAGAGCGGTCAGCAGACCGCTCTTTTTATTTACCCTTATACTTTCTGCGGGTGGCAAGGCCGCCGCGGATATGGCGCTGGGCCTTGTTCTCCTCCAGCAGCGCCTTTACTTGCAGCCACAGCGGCCGGTTGTACAGCGGCAGCCGTTCGCTGATATCCTTATGCACGGTGGATTTGCTGATCCCGAATTTTTTGGCGGCGGCCCGTACCGTCGTCCGGTTCTCTATCAGGTAAAGAGCCAGTTCCTCGGCCCGTTGCTCCAGATTCTCTTTGATAGCGCACCACTCCTTCAAGCAGTACCACTATATGAGCCGGAGCGCGGGAAAAGAACGGAAAATCAGGCCGTTTGGCAGGGAATTTGTATAACCGAATAATCGTTTTGTATCGAAGCCGACGTATTATTTGCCGCGGCTGGCGGCGATCTGGGCCTTTACCCCGGCGATAAGCAGCGTGGCGTCCACTCCCATGGCCACGGCGTCGTAGCCCTGTGCGAAACGGACGGCGGCACCCGCGCCGTCACCGGCGAAGATCAGGCAGGGCTTTCCAGCGGCGCGGCAGGCGGACAGGATACGCGCCAGCGCCGCACGGAACTGCGGGTTCTCGAAATCGCCGGGCATACCCATGGAGATGGACAGGTCAAAGGGGCCGATGAAAATGCCGTCCACGCCGTCCATGGCGGCGATGGTCTCGATATCCGACAGCGCCTCCGCTGTTTCGCACTGGGGGATCACCAGCGTCTCGGCGTTGAAGTGGGCCATGGTGTCCAGCACGCCGCATTGGGGATCGGTTCCCCAGCCGTCCTTGCGGGAGGGGCAGAAGCCGCGGCGGCCCACCGGCGCGTACTTGGCATAGTCCACCACGCGGCGGACATCCTCTGTGCTGCGGACGTCGGGGACGATAAGGCCCTGCACGCCCACGTCCAGCAGCTTCAAAATGGCGGGACGGCTGATCTCCCGCACGCGGGCCAGCGGCGTCACGTTCCGCAGCTCGGCGGCCCGCACCATGGCGGCGGTGGTCTCCGCCTCTACGGGGCTGTGTTCGTTGTCCAGAATGACAAAGTCCAGACCGGCGCAGCCCAGACATTCCACCACAGCGGGGCTGGCGGTGCCCACAAAGGTGCCCAAGGGCTGTTTGCCCTGTGCCAGCTTCTCTTTCAGAATATTGTGCATGGTGATTCCTCCTTGCCGTATCGATTTGATGATGCGTGTATTGTACGCCAAAAAGTGAAAAGACGCAAGAACCAGACAGGATGATTTTCCTTCGCCTGCGGTTTTATTGACACCACGGTACATGAGGCATATAATAAACGGTAAATTGGCCTGTTTTGCAGGCAATGCAGAAAGGAACGAGACGAATGACCATCAGTCAATTGACAGACAATGCGGAAAAGCGGCGCGTAACGCGGCTTATTCTTGAAGCGCTTCCGGGGTGGTTCGGCATCCCGGAAGCAACAGAGAGATATATTTCGGAGAGCAGCGGTAAAATATTCTTCTGCGCTTATGATGCGGATAAGCCCGTGGGGTTCCTTTATCTGAAAGAAACCGGAACCGCCACAGCAGAGCTGTATGTTATGGGGGTCTTGAAGGAATATCACCGGCAGGGCATTGGTCGTGAATTAGTTCATAACGCGAAGCGTGCGGCCAGTGAAGCGGGTTATTCCTTTATGCAGGTAAAAACCGTGCAGATGGGAAAATACGAGGAATACGACAGAACCAACCGGTTTTATCTGTCACTTGGTTTTCAGGAATTTGAGGTGTTTCCCACCTTATGGGATGAGTGGAATCCCTGTCAGATCTATGTGATGGCGATATAGTCTACGGAACGCAGCGGAACCTTATGTGGGTGCCGCTGCGTTTTTTGCGGGCTCGGACACCGTGACACGGAAGGCACACAGCGCCGCCGCAATGCACAGCACGGCGTCGATGCACCAGATCAGCGTATAGCCGCCGGTGGCGGTCACGGTCAGGCCGCCGATCCATGCGCTGACGAAGCTGCCCACCTGATGGAACAGGAACGCCACGCCGAACAGCGTACCCAGTGCCGCCGGGCCGAAACGCCGTCCGATGAGGCCGGAGGTGGGCGGCACAGTGGCCATTCCGGTAAAGCCCAGCAGGATGGCGAACAGATACATGCCGGCAGGAGATTTGGGCAGCAGCAAAAAGCCGACGATCCAGAGGGTGCGGGAGGCATAGAAACAACCCAGCACCGATTTCATGGAGAACCGGCTGCCCAGATAGCCGGAGACTACGCTGCCCGCCATGGTGGCGACGCCGTAAATGGAAAAGGCGTAGGTAACGCTCTGCTCCGTGAAGCCATAGGAGGTGAACTGGGTATAGAGGTGGGTCTCGATGATGGCCATATGGAAGCCGCAGGTGAAGAACGCCAGCGACAGCAGACGGTACGAGCGGTCATGGAAGGCGTCCTTCAGCAGCGGACGCAGCAGGGGCGGCGTGCTCTCGGCCTGTCTGGCGTCGGCCTTCCGCAGCAGCAACAGCACGGGCATCAGGCACAGCATGGGCACGCACAGGGCGATGATGGCGCCCCACAGGCCGAAGCCATCCAGCACGCCCCGCAGCAGCAGCGCCAGCAGAATGCTGCCAAGGCCGCTGCTGGCGTTGATGATACCGGACACGGCGGAAGCCTTCTTCTCGCCCAGCAGCGGCGTTACCGCACCCATGATGAGTCCGAAGGAAAAGGCGCCCAGACCGGCGGGCATCAGGATGCCGAAGCACAGCAGCAGCGTCCACGAGCCGTGGCACAGCGGCGTCAGCACAAGGCCCAGCACCGCCATGGCCGCGCCGCACAGCAGCACGAACACATTGGAGGTCTTCAGCGCCACCGCGCCGAACACCGGCTGCATGATGCCGAAGGCAAGCTGCGCCGCTGCCAGCACGAAGCTGATCCCGGCGTAGTCCACGCCGCTGCTGGCGGCGATAGCGCCCCGCATCAGCCCGTAGTTGGAGCGGATACCGCCGCCCAGGGCGTACACCAGACACACGGCCAGCACCACACAAAATACTGTCAAACGACCGGTCTCTTTCTCTTTCATATCCGTACCTCCGAAAAGGAATTTTCCTGTTGCAGACAGGTGGTCTCCCTGTTATAATAGCAGAAAAGAAATATGCAATCAAATTGAAAGATAAGAAGAAAGAATTCGATGTAATCGAACGGAGAACGGCGCTATGGAGCTGAAATATCTGGTGACCTTCAAGACGATCCTGCAGTGCGACAGCTTTCTGGAGGCGGCGCAGAAGCTGAATTACACCCAATCCACCATCACCTTTCAGATGCAGCAGCTGGAAAATGAGCTGCACGTCCGGCTTTTTGAAAGGATCGGGCGGAAAATGGCCGTCACACAGGCGGGACGGGAGCTGATACCCTATGTGGACGCTGTGCTGCAATCGGTGGAGCGGTTGTCCAACTACGGCAAGGCACACATACAGCTGTCCGGCACCTTGCAGGTGGCCGCGGCGGAAACGCTGCTGACCTATCAGATGCAGCCCATCCTGAAGCGGTTCCGGGAGCAGGCGCCCGGCGTAAAGCTGTCCATTCAGTGCGAGAACTGCTTTCGTATCCGGGACGAGGTGCTGCGGGGCGCGGTGGATATCGGCGTACACTATGATGTAGGCGGCTATGGCGGCTCCATGACCGTACAGCCGCTGGCGGAATTCCCCATCACGCTGGTGGCCGCGCCCCGGCGGCAATGCGGCAGTCTCGATCTCGGCGCGGCAGACGGCCGCCAGCCTATCCCGCTGATCACCAATGACAAGAACGGCATCTATCAGCGGATCATGGATCGCTGGCTGTCCCAGCGGAAGATCGTACTGGAAAACGTTATTGAACTGGGAAACACCGAAACGGTGAAAAGCTGCGTGGCGGGGGATCTGGGCATTGCACTGCTGCCCCGGTTCGCCGTGGAGCCGCAGCTGGCGGACGGCACGCTGCAGGCGCTGGACAGCGACTTTTCCCGCGAGCACATCACCGCCGTCTGTTCCCATCACAAAAACAAGTGGGTCACACCGGCCATGGAGCTGTTCATGCGTCTGACGCAGGAGCATTTCGCGGCGCTGTGACCAGCGCATAAAAAGGGACGGCGCCCGTGCAGGGCGCCGTCCCTTTTGCGTCAATTTGTCAATTTAAAACAGAGTCTCCTGATAGGCCAGCTCCACATGGCCGATGGAACGCATCTGGGCGGCGTGCTCTGCCGTCAGCGTGTCGTTGATGGCCATTTTGCGGATGATGTTCTGCACCGTCTGATCCAGCGCCGTACCTGCCCGGTAGTCGGCGGGGAAAATAAAATCCACCCGATGCTTGGCCAGCAGATCCTCCACACCGGCGCGGTTGGACTCCTGATACACAGCGATGGCCTGACCGCCGTAGGAGCGCATCATCTTCATGCAGGGCACATCGCTGAGGCCATCGCCCACATAGATCATGTTGGTGAAGGGGACCCGCTTGCTGTCGTCGGGCATGGAGTCGTTCAGCGTCTTGTCGTCGGCCACGTCCAGCACACCCTTGTTGATGCGGTAGACGAACTGGGTCTTGTTGGTGAAGTTGACGTCCAGCTTGGGCCAGCAGGCCGCGCCGTCCCGATAGTAGAACTCGCAGGCGTAGATCTTCTTGAACCAGTGGGCGATGCCGCTGCCCTCGATGATCTCCTTCAGGCCGGAGGACAGCACATAGTGCTCCACCGTAACGCCCAGACTGTCACCAAAGGCGTTGATGCGGCCAAACCACTCCCGCACGCCGGGAAACAGCTCGATGGCCTTGCCGCACTGCACCAGATAATCCCGGTTCAGCGTTTTGCCCTGGGCGCGGCACTCCTCGATCATGGTGTACATATAGGCCAGCAGGCCGTCCATCTGATTCTCCCAGCCGAAGGTGTTGGCCTTCTGCCAGAACTGGGACGGGGTATAGCCCAGACTGGGGATGAAGGAATAGTCCTCCATATCCGTGGTACACAGGGTCTTGTCGAAGTCGTACAGCAGGGCGATGATGGGTCTTTCGCTCATAGAGGTTTCTCCTAATTTCTGGTAGAAAAAGCGGCCGGTATGGCCGCTTTTTTCGGTTCTCTTATTCCTTGACGATGTAGTTGCGGCCGAACTGCAGCGTTTCCAGACTCCGGTCGAAATCATTGGGGATGGCGGAGCCGTCCGGTACATCGCGGGTCACGGGCGTGTCCGCAATGGGCGTGGCATCCACGGTCAGGGCATCCTCCATATGCTGCATGATGTCCCGCTGGATGGTATCTGCCGCGGGCGCGGCGGCCTGTGCCGTCTCGGGGTGCTCCACCGGCATCTCCGGCAGAGAGCTGAGGAACTCCGCCTGCTGGGCGCACAGCTCGCTGCCGTGGCGGACGAACTCCGCCAGACTCTGCTTGGCCATGATCAGCTTGTCCTCGGCGTCCTGACGCTCCTGCTCCAGCTGGGTCAGCTGGGCGGCGTGCTGCTCCCGTGCCTCGCGGAGCATGTTGTCCTTCTCGGTCTGGGCCTCCTGCACCAGCTTGGCGGCCATCTTCTGGGCCGTCAGCAGCGTGGAGCGCATGGCATCCTCGGTGGCACGGTATTCCTCCACCTTTTCGGCCAAAATCTTCAGCTTGGCCTTCAGGGTCACGTTCTCCTTATACAGCGCCGTATAATCCTCGGTCAGCGCGTCCAGGAACTCGTCCACCGCGGTCATGGTGTAGCCGTTGCCAAAGCCGGAGGACTTGGGAAATGATTTTTCAGAAACTTCCTGCGGTGTAAACATAGCAATATCCCTCCGTTTGATTTATCTCTGAATTACAGGTAAAGGCCGCTGTTTTCCAGCTCGTCGATCAGGTCGCCCATGATATCCACGCTGTAGGGCGTGATGATATAGGTATTAGCGGCCACCTTTTTGATCTTGCCGTCGCCGGCATAGGCCACGCCGGAAAGGAAGTCGATCAGGCGGCGGGCCACGTCCTTATTGGTGGACTCCAGATTCATGACCACGGTGCGCTTTTCCCGCAGATGGTCGGCGATCTCGCTGGCGTTCTCGAAGCGCTCCGGCTTCACCAGCACCACCTTCAACGCGGCAGTGGCGTGGATGTTCACCACCTTGTTGTGGCGCTCCTCCGACGACGGCTTGCGCTCCTCGCGGCGGTCGTCAAAGATGGTGCGGCTGTCGCTGCGCTCCGGCTGCTCCAGTTCTTCCTCTTCGTAGTCGTAATCCTCGTCGTCATACGGGTGAATGATCTTCTTGATCTCGTCAATGAAACCCATTTGAAAGCCTCCCTGTCGTATGTTTTATTTGTTATAATTCCGTGCGCCAAAAATGGCAGAGCCTACGCGCACCATGTTGGCGCCGCAGCGGACGGCGTCGGCATAGTCGTCGCTCATGCCCATGGAGATATATTCCCATTTATTATCGTACATTTCTCGGCTTATGTCAACAAAAAGACGGTAAACTTTCTCAAAATATGGTATGTTGCCGCCTTTTTCCACCGCAACGGGTGGTATCGTCATGAGGCCGCGGACGCGGATGTGGGGCAGCGTCTTCGCATAGGCCGCCGCCTGCGGCAGCGCGTCGGGCGCAAAGCCGGACTTGGCCTCCTCGCCGCCGATGTTGACCTCCAGCAGGATATCCTGCGTCAGCTCCATCCGGGCGGCCACCTTCTCGATCTCGTCCAGCAGCTCCGTGGAGCCTACCGACTGGATCAGCACCGCCTTGCCCACCACCTGCTTCACCTTGTTGCGCTGCAGGTGGCCGATGAAGTGCAGCGGCGCGCCGTCATAGGCGTTTTCCTTCAGCTTTTCCGTCATCTCCTGCACCCGGTTTTCGCCCAGCGCATCGATACCGGCGGCGATGGCCTCCTGGCAGCGGGCGGCGTCGTTCATCTTGCTGGCACCCACCAGCGTGATGTCCCTGCCGGTGCGGCCCGTCTCGCGGGCGGCCGCGTCGATCTCCTGCCGGATGTGTGCAATATTTTCCGCAATAGACATGGAAGTATATCCCCTTTCTATATACTTTTTTATATACCTTTCTGTAATAGACAGTTTATCCGATCACTTTGCCGTCAAACAGCTCCGCCGTGGTGACGATGACCTCGTCGCCCCGCCGCAGCATGCTGGAATCCTCCTCGGCGGAGGCAGCCGATACCAGCACATAGCCGTCGCCCTGATAGACCACCTTCACCGGCTTGAACTTGGCACGGACGCCCAGCACGCAATATACGCCGGAAACGCCGTTGTCATTGACGCGCAGGGCGGTGGAGGGCAGGCGCAGCCCCTCGTAGGTGCGCAGCACCAGCGTGGCCGCCTGATGGCGCAGCAGCGTGGTCTGGGCAATGTATTTGTCGCTGGACAGCAGCAGCGTCCGGTGGCCGTTCTCACTGGGGGAGATGCTGACCACCGTCATTTTCAGATCCATGGTCAGGCCCTTGGCGAACCGCAGGGTCACGGTGGAGCGGCCGCTGAGCTGCTCTGCCTGCTGGTCGGTAATATTGGCGGCGTAGTACCATGTGTTGCCGTAGATCAGCTTGCCCACGTTGGCGCTTTCGCTGCTGAGGGGCTTGACGCTGTTCAGCTTGCTGGGAGTCAGGTCATCGTTCAGGAAGTCCGGCGTCAGCACCGTTTCATAGCCGTCGCAGACGGCGGAATAGATGCCGCCCTCCGGCGCGGTGATGGCGGTGCCGTTCAGGGAGCTTTTCAGCTCGGCGATCTCCTGCTCGGTGGCCTTGATGTCCGCTTCGATCTCCTCCTGAGAGGCGGAGGTATAATCCCGCTTCAGGATGGCGCTTTTCAGGGAGGAAAGCTCCTCGTCCGCGCCGCTGTACTCGCCGCCGGACACCGACTGGCGCAGGGCCAGAATGTCGGCATTGATGGAGGAATCCAGCTTCAGTGCCGCGTCCGGGTCCAGATAGGAGATCAGGGAGAAGGACAGTTGCTCCAGACGGAGCTCCAGTGCCTCCAGCCGCTCCACGCGGGTCAGAGCGCCGCTGTCGGGGTAGGCAGTGGCCATGACCTGATTCCGGCCCACCCGCTCGCCCTCGGACAGCGTATGGCTCAGCGTTCCGGCGTCGGAGTGGAAGGTCTCCTCATCCCGCACCAGATAGCCGTTGACATCCACGGTGACCTCCTCCACGGAGTTATAGACCAGCGTGGTGTTGATGGGATCCGTCACATAGCGGTAGCCCTGCACGGCGAAGTAGACCACCACGGCGGCCAGCAGAACGATGGACAGTATTTTGAAAATGGGGGTGGATGCTTTCATATCCCGCTCCTTATGTGTATCTGGCGTGTTTTATATGTGTTTATGGAGACTCCTGCTTATCCCTCGTCCTCCGGCTCCTGAAAGCTTACCGCTCTTGCCGGGGCGATGGTGGAGATGGCATGCTTGTAGATCACCTGCTGGCGGCCCTCACTGTCAAGCACCACCACAAAGCAGTCAAACCCGGTGATGAGGCCCCGCAGCTGGAAGCCGTTCACCAGAAACATGGTGACGGGGATCTTCTGCTTCCGGGCCTGTGTCAGAAATACTTCCTGTAAGTTGTTTGTCTTTTGCATAGCGTCCTCCTGATATGTCTTTTTTGTACGGACGCTATCTCTATGAGATGACCTCCGCCATGATTCAGCATAAACCACGGCTATGGAGATATTCTGTCGCTTTTTGCAGACCCTCAGGGAAATTTGGATCACGCTGCCAGCGCACCCAGAAAATGTCGGGGTTCCGCCGCAGCCATGTCAGCTGCCGCTTGGCGTACTGGCGGGAACGGAGCTTCACCTCGGCGATGGCTTCCTCCGTGGTGGCCGTTCCCTCGGCCACCGCAAGGAACTGCTTGTAGCCGATGGCCTGTAAGGCCGTGGCGTCACGGGGCAGGCCGCCGGACAGTAGGGCCTCCACCTCCGCCAGCAGCCCCTGCTCCACCATGATATCCACACGGCGGTCGATACGGTCGCGGAGGTCCTGCCGGTCCTCGAAATCCAGACCGATATAGAGGGCTTCGTATTTTGGGGGACGCTGCCGTTCCAGCCGGTCGTGCTCGGTGATGGTATGGCCGGTCTCCTGCCAGACCTCCAGCGCACGGATAATGCGCTTTTCGTCCCGCAGGTGCAGCTTTTCCGCCGCGATGGGGTCGATTTTCCGCAGCTCCTCCAGCAGCACTTCAACGCCTTCCGTCCGGGCGCGGTGCTGCAAGGCCTGCCGGATGCCGGTGCCCTGCGCTCCGGCGGCGAAGTCCGTGCCCCGGATCAGGGCGTCCAGATAGAGACCTGTACCGCCCACCAGCACCGGCAGCTTGCCGCGGCTCAGGATATCCTGCACGCATGCGTCAGCCGCCTGCACATACCGGGCCACCGACCAGCTCTCCGCCGGATCGGCCACGGCCACCATGTGATGGGGGACGCCTTCCATCTCCTCGACCGTCGGCGCGGCGGTGCCCACCGCCATGCCGCGGTAGATCTGCATGGAGTCCACGCTGACCACCTCGCCGTGGAATCGCTTGGCCAGCGCCACGCCCATTTTTGTTTTTCCGGTGGCGGTGGGGCCCACCACGCAAAGCACTCTCGCCATGGGGTCACTCCTTGGTACTATGGGTATTACGCGCGTTTGAACATCTTCTCGATGTCGTATTTGCTCAGTTTATACTTCACCGGACGGCCATGGGGGCAGTAGAGGATCTCACCCGACTGCACCTTTTCCACCAGCGCCGCCAGCTCGGTGGCGTCGGTGGTCATGCCGGCCTTGATGGCACTTTTGCAGGCCATGGTATGCAGCAGCTCATCCCGCGCGCCCTCCGGATCGGCCCGGCCCAGCGCCAGTTTTTGGGCCAGCTCCTCCAGCGTCACGGCGGCATCCGCCGCCAGAATATCCGCCGGGACCTCGCGGATCAGCACCGTGCCGCCGCCGAAGTCCTCGCACACAAAGCCGAACTCCTGCAAGAGAGACAGGTCGTCCAGCACGGCGGCGTAGGCCTCCGGCTCCAGCGCCACGGTGACAGGTGTCAGCAGCGGCTGGGCCATCAGGGGTTGATGGTTGGCCTTCAGCGCGTCGAACCGCAGCCGCTCATGGGCGGCGTGCTTGTCGATGAGCCACACGGTGTCGTGCTCATCCTCGCAGATGATGTAGGTTTTCAGCACCTCGCCCACCATACGCCACGGGGCTTCCTTCACCGGCTCCATGGTCTGCTGCTCCGGCTCCTGCGGCAGAGAGATGGTCTCCTGCGCGGGAGCGGGCGGCTCCGCCGGTTCGGGAATGGCTTCCGCCGGGGTCTCCGGCTTTTCGGGCGAGGTGATCTCGTAGGTGCGGCCCGTCAGGGGAGAGGCCGCGATGGCGGGCTTTTCCTGCTGTACAACGTCACGGACATAGATGGTCTCGGCGCTGTGGGGCCGCCGGACCATGGCGGGCACGCTGTCTGCCGTTTCGACAGGGGCGCTGTCTCGGATGACGTTTTTTGTGGCCGGGGCGGTGGGCCGGGCAGTAAAGCTGCCCAGCGGTTTTTTCTCCTCCGCAGGAGCGGCGGTCCTGGCCTTAAACTCCTGCGCGGTCATCTTCTGGAAGAAGGACGGCTCCTTTTCCGCCCGCTGCGGGGCCTTTTCGGCGTTGAGGGCGTCCAGAATGGTGTAATACACCGCATCGAACACAGCCTTATCGGACACGAACTTCACCACCGTTTTGGCGGGGTGGACGTTCACGTCCACCATGTCCTTGGGCAGCGTCACATGCAGCACGCAGCCGGGAAAGCGGCCTTTGAGAAGCTGGTTCTTATAGGCTTCCTCCAGCGCCGCCGTCAGCAGCTGGGACTTGACGAAGCGGCCGTTGACGAACAGCACCTGCTTGCTGCGGCTGCCGTGGCCGTTGAGGGGCCTGGTGACGAAGCCCTCCACCTTCACGTCGCCGCCGCTGCCGGAGATGGGCAGCAGACCAAGGGCGAAATCGCGGCCCATGGCGGCGTAGATGGCGGACAGCAGCTGCCCGTCGCCGGGGGTGTGCAGCACCTCCTGCCCGTCGCGGATCAGCTTGAAGGACACGTCGGGGTGGCTCAGCGCCAGATGCTGCACCACGCCGGACACGGCGGTGCCCTCGGCGCTGTCCTTCTTCATGAACTTCATGCGGGCGGGGGTGTTATAAAAGAGGTCGCGGACGCAGATGGTGGTGCCCTCCGGACAGCCGGTAGGCTCCGTCTGGCCGGGAACGCCGCCCTCCAGATGGAGGGACGCGCCCATATCCTCGCCTGCGGCGCGGGAGAAGATATCCACCCGTGATACGGCGGCGATAGCGGCCAGTGCCTCGCCCCGGAAGCCCAGCGTGCCGATGGCCGCCAGATCGGCGGCGGCGCGAAGCTTGCTGGTGGCGTGGCGCAGGAAGGCGGTGGGCAGCTGCTCCGCCGGGATGCCGCAGCCGTTGTCGGTGATGCGGATATAGGTCAGGCCGCCGCGCTCGATCTCCGCCACGATGGCGGATGCGCCCGCGTCGATAGCGTTTTCCAGCAGCTCCTTCATGACGCTGGCGGGACGCTCCACCACCTCACCGGCGGCGATAAGATCCGCCACATGGGGCGGCAAACATTGGATCTGCGGCATGGTTCCTCCTTGTGATAATCAGCTTTTGGTTGTGGTCGTTATGCGCCGGCGAAAAGGCAGTACGGCCTTTCCTGCGCGTCTATCTCGTGGGTCAGGGCGATGCTCCATGAATAGGTATCGTCAAAGATGTAGATATCCTCAGGCAGGTCGGCCATGCGGGCAAGCAGCTCGTCCGGCGTCACCCGCAGCACGGCGTCCTTGGGATATTTCCAGTAGTCGGGAATGAGTATCCTGTCCTTTGAATGGATGTCCCAGAACACATAACAGGCACCTGACGCGCCGGACAGATAGGCAAGGCACGCTTCTCTGGACATTGGGCGCGGCTTTCGGAAGCAGTCCCACAGGTAGCAGGAATAGCACATGCCGTCGCTGCACAGCGTGCGGTGCTGGATATTGGTGATGTAGTACGCTGCCGCGGTATCGACAAAGCGGTGAATGTACGCTTCTCTGATCCGGGCGGCGGTTTCTCCGGTCAATATTTCCATCATGATAATAATAGGGTGGTCGGGGCGATGTGGGCACCCCGCCCTACGCACGGGTGTCAATAGAATTTCCGTAGGGCGGCATGACCACATGCCGCCGCAGCTCATTGCAGCTTGCTCTTTAATTCGTACAACAAATTCAATGCTTCCAGCGGGCTGAGGGTGTCCATCTGGGCGCGGCGGAGCTGGTCGATGACCGCGCTCTCGCTGAGGGCTTCCAGCGACACCTGATCCGTCTCCACAGGGGCGGCGTGGGGCTTGCCCGCTTCGTCCTCCAGCTCCTGTAAAATGTGGCGGGCACGGGTCAGCACCTGCTTGGGCAGGCCCGCCAGCTTTGCCACCTCGATACCGTAGCTGCGGTCAGCGCCGCCGGAGATGATCTTCCGCAGGAAGATGATATCCTCGCCCCGTGTGCGGACGGCGATATTATAGTTGCGGACGCCGGGCAGCTCGCCCTCCAGCGCGGTCAGCTCGTGATAGTGGGTGGCGAACAGGGTCTTGGCTCCCAGCTTTTTCGGGTCGGCGCAATATTCCAGCACCGCCCGGGCGATGGACATGCCGTCGAAGGTGGAGGTGCCCCGGCCGATCTCGTCCAGAATCAGCAGGCTGTCCGCCGTGGCGGACTTGAGAATGTCGCTGACCTCCGTCATCTCCACCATGAAGGTGGACTGTCCGGCGGACAGGTCGTCGCTGGCGCCGATGCGGGTGAAAATGCGGTCCACCACGCCGATGCGGGCGGCTCTGGCAGGCACGAAGGAGCCGATCTGGGCCATCAGCACGATCAGCGCCACCTGACGCATGTAGGTGGATTTACCGGCCATGTTGGGGCCGGTGATGATGGCCACCCGGTCATCCTTGGCGCCCATATAGGTATCGTTGGGAACGAACATGCTGTCGCGGCGCATCTGCTCCACCACCGGATGGCGGCCGTCGTGAATTTCAATGACGCCGGACTCGTCCACCACGGGGCAGCAGTAGTTGTTCTTCACCGCTACGGCGGCCAGCGAACATAGCGCGTCCAGCTCCGCCACCAGCGCGGCGGCCTGCTGCACCCGCGCGGCCTGCGCGGCGATATGCAACCGCAGATCGGTGAACAGCTGGTATTCCAGCGCCGTCACCCGGTCACTGGCGGAGAGGATGTCGTGCTCTAAGTCCTTCAGCTCCTGGGTGATGTACCGCTCGCCGTTTACCAGCGTCTGCTTGCGGATGTAGCTCTCCGGCACCTGATCCTTGAAGGAGTTGGACACCTCGATATAGTAGCCGAACACCTTGTTATAGCCGATCCTCAGGGTGCGGATGCCGGTCTTTTCCTTTTCGGCGGCCTCCATGCGGACGATCACGTCCTTACCGCCGTGGAGGATGCTCCGCAGACGGTCTACCTCCGGATCGAAGCCCTCGCGGATCATCTCGCCCTCGCGGACGGAGAAGGGCGGCTCGTCCACCAGCGTCTGGCCGATGAGGGCGGCCAGATCGTTGAGATCGTCCAGTTCTTCATTCAACTGGTGCAGGCGGCCCTTGTCAAAGGCGGACAGCTGGGCCTTCACCTGTGGCAGACGCTCCATGGCGGTGCGGAGGGACACCAGATCCCGGCCGCCTGCCGTGCCGTACACGATGCGGCCCACCAGACGCTCCATGTCGGAGATGCCCTGCAGGGCCAGTATCAGCTCCTCGCGGGCCATGGTGTTCTCGGCCAGCGCCGCCACGGCGGCATTGCGCCGGTCGATCTCTGTGACGGACAGCAGGGGACGCTCCAGCCACGAGCGCATCATGCGGCCGCCCATGGCGGTTTTCGTCTTGTCCAGCACCCACAGGAGGCTGCCCTTCTTCTCCTTGCTGCGGAGTGTCTCGGTCAGCTCCAGATTGCGCCGGGCCGTCAGGTCAAGCTCCATGAACTGGCCCCGGCGGTAGTATTCCAGATCGTCCACGTGGGACAGGTCGGTCTTTTGGGTCTCGTGCAGGTAGCTCAGCAGCGCGCCCAGCGCCAGAAATACCGCCGGGTTGTCCCTCGGCAGGCGGTGCAGCGCATCGTCGCCGAACTGGCGGCGGATCAGCCGCTCGGAAGCCTCCATCTGGAAGCGGCCCGCCGGCAGCTTTTCCAGATGGCAGTTCAGCTTGTCCTGTAAAAAGCTGTGAAGCGTCTCGTCAAAGAAAGCGGTCTCATTGACCACCGCTTCGGCGGGGGTAAAGCGCCCCAGCTCGTTGATGAGCTGCTTCACCCGCTCGCCGCCGGAAAAGGCGGTGGCGTGGGCCTTGCCGGTGGTGATGTCGCAGACGCACACGGCGGCGTAGTCATCGTCCAGATAGATACCGGCGCAGAAGTTGGAGCGGCCCTCGTCCAGACAGGCGCTGTCGATGACCGTGCCGGGGGTCACCACGCGGATGATGTCCCGCTTCACCAGACCCTTGGCCTGTGCGGGGTCCTCCGTCTGCTCGCAGATGGCCACCTTGTAGCCCTTGGCGATCAGCCGGGCGATATAGGCGTCCGCCGCGTGGTAGGGCACGCCGCACATGGGCATCCGCTCCTCGGCGGGCTTGTCCTTGCTCTTGTCCCGGCTGGTCAGCGTCAGATCCAGCTCGCGGGAGACCGTTTTGGCGTCGGCGCCGAACATCTCATAGAAGTCACCCAGACGGAAGAACAGGATGGCGTCCTGATTCTGTTCCTTTATTTGCAGGTATTGCTGCATCATGGGGGTCAGTTCTGCCATAGGGGACTCCTTTCAAACTTATACCATCTCGCCGAACAGCGCCCAAGTGTTGCTGTCGGTGATCTTTACGTCGTGATAAGTGCCGATGGCGGCCTTGTCGCCCACCAGATGCACCAGCCGTCCTCCGGCGGTGCGGGCCGTCAGGGGCCAGCGGCTGTCGTCGCTCTCGCCGTCGATCAGGCAGCGGAGGGTGCGGCCCACATATTGGGCGTGAATTTCCTCGGAAATCTTGTTCTGGGCGTCGCACAGCCGGTTGAACCACACCTGCTTTTCGGCACGGGGCACGGGATCCTCCATCTTGGCGGCAGGCGTTCCGGGCCGGGGCGAGAAGATGAAGGTAAACAGCGCGTCGAACCGCACCTGCTCCACCAGCGCCACCGTCTCCATGGCCTCGGCCTCCGTCTCGCCGGGGAAGCCGATGATCACGTCGCTGGTCAGCACCAGCTCCGGCATGACCTTGCGGGCGTAGGTAATAAGCTCCAAGTACCGGGCCTTGTCATAGGGGCGGTGCATGGCCCGCAGCACCCGGTCACAGCCGGACTGCACGGGAAGGTGCAGCTGCTTGGCCACATGCTTACACCGGGCCATGGTGTCGAACAGCTTGAAGCTGGCGTCCTTGGGCTGAGAGGACATGAAGCGGATCAGATAGTCACCGGGAATTTCATCCAGTGCCGCCAGAAGGTCGGCGAAGTCATAGCCAGTGCCAAGGTCTTTGCCGTAGGAGTTGACGTTCTGGCCCAGCAGGGTGATCTCCTTGTACCCCTCGGCGGCCAGCTGGCGCACCTCGCGGATGATCTGCTCGGGATCGCGGCTGCGCTCGCGGCCCCGGACATAGGGCACGATGCAGTAGGAGCAGAAGTTGTTGCAGCCGTACATGATGCTGACCCATGCGCGGGTGCGGCCCTCACGGACGACAGGCATACCCTCGGCAATGGAGCCGTGCTCATCCTCCACGGAGAACACCCGGCCCCGGCGGGTATAGACCTGCCAGAGAAGCTCCGGGAATTTCCACAGGGCCTGCGGGCCGAATACAAGGTCAACGTGGCGGTAGGACTTACGCACCTTTTCCGCCACCTCGGGCCGCTGGGCCATGCAGCCGCACAGGCAGATGATCTGCTCCGGATTGGCCTTCTTGGTGTGGGTCAGGGCGCCCAGATTGCCGTAGACCCGCTTTTCTGCGTGGTCGCGGATGGCGCAGGTGTTCAGCACGATGATATCCGCCTCGGCAGGCTCGGTGACGAACTGGCAGCCCATGGCCTCCAGCATGCCCATGATGTGCTGGCTGTCGGCCACGTTCTGCTGGCAGCCGAAGGTGTCCACCAGCGCACGGACGGTCTTGCCCCGCTGGGCGTGCAGCTCCTTTATTTTTTCGGTAAATTCCCGCTGACGCTCCATATCCGCGTCAGACAGGACGACATTTTTTCGTTCCAAGGGTACCTCCTTCACCCGGCGCGGCGCGCAGGGCGATATTTAATCATGGTATTATACCATATTCAAAACCGCAATACAAGAAATGCCCAGAATAAAAGTTGCAAATTCCGCCGCCATGCGCTATGATGGGGGTACTCTGAATTTGCAACGAGGGATTTCATATGATCTATGCTCTTTATGCCGCCGTCATTCTGGTGCTGGTGGGCTGTGACCAGCTGCTGAAAAGCTGGACGGTGCATCATCTGGCGCTGGGCGAGAGCGCGGCGTTCCTGCCGGGCTTCATGCAGCTGACCCGCGTACACAATTACGGCGCGGCGTGGTCCAGCTTCTCCGGAAAAACCGCCATGCTGATCGTGGTGACGGCGGCGCTGATGATCGCCGTGGCCTATCTGCTGATCCGGCGCATCGTGCGCCATCCGCTGGGCGTGGCCGCTGCCGTGCTGATCCTGGGCGGCGGCGTAGGCAACATCATCGACCGCATCGCGCACGGCTATGTGGTGGATATGTTCGACCTGCTGCTGTTCAACTACCCCGTGTTCAATCTGGCCGACTGCTTCGTGGTGGTGGGCGTGATCCTGGGCGCGGTGTACTATCTGTGGTTCTACGAAAAATACGACGCGAGGAAGAAAGACGATGCATCTGACGCTGACAGCGACAAGTGAGGATAAGGGTGCGCGGATCGACGCATGGCTGGCATCTCACGCCGACGGCCTGACCCGCAGTGCCGCCGCCAAGCTGTTGGAAACCGGCGGCGTCACCGTCAACGGCGCGGCGGCGGCCAAGAACTACCGCCTTGCCGGAGATGAGACCATCGAGGTCAGCCGTCCCGAGGCGGAGGAGACCGCCGTGGAGGCGCAGGACATCCCGCTGGACGTGGTGTATGAGGATGCGGACGTGATCGTGGTGAACAAGCCCGCCGGTCTGGTGGTGCATCCCGCGCCGGGTCATCCCGACGGCACGCTGGTGAATGCCCTGCTGCACCACTGCGGCGACTCCCTGTCCGGCATCGGCGGCGAAAAACGCCCCGGCATCGTTCACCGTATCGACCGGGACACCAGCGGCCTAATCATCGCCGCCAAGAACGACGCCGCCCATCTGGCGCTCAGCGCTCAGCTCAGCGACCATACGCTGGCCCGCACCTACGAATGTCTGGTGACGGGCAATCTCCGGGAGGACAGCGGCACCGTGGACGCGCCCATCGGGCGGCACCCTACCGACCGGAAGAAGATGGCGGTCAACACCCGCAATGGCCGCCGGGCTGTGACCCACTGGGAGGTCATTGCCCGCTATAACGGCGTCACCCATGTGCGCTGCCGTCTGGAGACGGGCCGCACCCATCAGATCCGCGTCCATATGGCCTACATCGGCCATCCCATTCTGGGGGACACGGTGTACGGCGCGAAGAAGCCTGTCCCCGGTCTGACGGGCCAGTGCCTACAGGCGGTGGAGCTGCGGTTCCTCCATCCCCGCACGGGGGAGCTGGTGACGGTCAGTTGCCCGCGCTGCGAGGAATTTGAGCGGCAGCTGCGGAAATATCAAAATCGGGATTAAACGGCGTATGGGGCGGTGAAAAACACCGCCCCATACATTTTTTGCAATTTTCTTGCGAAAGGTGTTGACAAATCCACCGTTCTACGCTATTATATTACCGTTGTCCGCGCGGTTAGCTCAGCTGGCTAGAGCACATGCTTGACGTGCATGGGGTCACAGGTTCGAGTCCTGTACCGCGCACCACCCGAAAACCTTGAAACCATGATGGTTTCAAGGTTTTTTGTTTTGCTCAAAAGTGGTTTTAGCCTTATTTTTAGCCTTATGAAGTCACCCGTTAGAAACAGACTGAATAAATTGCTCCATTCGCTGAGCGCTATCCTGCTTCATCTGTTTCGTAACATGTCCGTAAACATCCAACGTGAAAGCCGCAGTGGCATGGCCGAGATTTTCCTGCACGGTTTTAATGTCGTCGCCGCTTTTGATACAGGCAACTGCGTATGTGTGACGCAGGTCGTGGAAACGGGTGGATGGCGCACCGATTTTCTTTACAATTCGCTTGAAGCAGTCGTACACCGTGCGATAGGATAAGTATCCGCCTGTTTGGTTGGAAAAGACAAGACCATTCTCCTGCCAGGCATCGCCTGCTTCCAGCTTCATGCCGTTTTGCTTCAGCTTCTGCAGACGAAACAGAAACACCACCGAGGGAGCAAGAGAGATACTGCGGGCACGGTTATTCTTCGGCGGAGAGAAGTAATATTGCCCGCCCTTTTTCTGCTCTTTGCGGAGTTGACGTTTCACTGTCAGGATTCCGTTCTCGAGGTCAATATGCTCCCAGCCTAACCCAAGTATTTCACCCTCCCGCAGTCCTGTAAACAGCGCGATTTTGTAAAGGTATTCGTGGGGACTTCCTTGTACTTCTTTCAGAAATGCAGCGACTTGATCTTCCTCCAGCGGGTGCATTTCCTTTTTGATAACACGGGGAAGGGTACAGGCGTCCGTCGGATTAACGCGCAGATAGCCAATCAGCACCGCTTGCTGAAGAGCCTTGTGAAAAACGCCGTGAATATTCTTTACCGTCTTTGCCGAAAGGGGATTGACTGCTGAGTCGGTCGAAGAGACAAGTTGATTGTAAAAGTGCTGTACCGTATGGGCGTTCAGGGCTTCCAGTTTGATGTTCCCAAGATGCGGCGCAATATACAACTCCACATTCTTCTTGTAGAGATACGCCGTAGACGCTTTCACGCCGCCAAGATAGTCCTGTGTCCAGATGTCCAGCCATTCCCCAACCGTCAGCTTGCAAGGTGCTTTGTAGGTGCCATCGTCCAGCGATGCCGTGATCTGGCGCAGTTTCTGCGCCACTTCCTTCTGCGTCTTTCCGGTGATGCTGCGCTGGATCTGCCTGCCTGTACCGGGGTCGAAGCCCTCCGTGTAGCGGCCCTGCCAGTAGGTATAGGTCTTTCCGTTCTTTGTTGTTGTGATCTTTCTGATGGAACCGGCGCCTCCAGCGCCTTTTCCTGTTTTTGTACGCGGCATATACGCTCCTTTCCGCCGCGCGGAATGTACCATCTCCATGATATATCCCACGCGGCTGTTGTGCAAGTTTTATTTCTGCGGCGAAGAGATTTACTTCCGCAGGAACTCCAGCAGGGCATCTCTCGGAATACGAATTTGCCTACCAATGCGGACGCTCCGTATCTGGCCGCTGTGGATCAGCTCATAGGCGGTGTTGCGTCCGATGCCGAGGATAAGCATTAAGTCCTCCACCCGCAGTGTCATGGGAAGGTCATGCAGGTCGCGGTACTTATTCTCCACGGGCAGTCCCTCCCTTCACGGACGCCAGATAGATGTCCGTCACGTCGGGCCGCTCATGTCCCAACAGCCGGGATACGGTGAAATGGGCGTCCAAGGGTGCTATGCCGCCGCTGACGAAAGATATGTACTTTTCGGCGGCGTAGGTATGCCGCAGTCCGTGGAAGGTAATGTGCCTGTCCAGTGCTGTAGGGTCGCAGATGGCGTCGCGGTGACGAAGGATAAACTGCTGCATACCATTGATGGCCCGGTCGGTGGGAACGCCGTCCGGCACCAGCAGCTTGTGGCCGCGTTCGGTTTTCTCTAGCAGCCGTTGCAGCATCATTGTAATACGGTCGTCCTCAATAGGGACGATCCGCATTTTGCCGCCCTTGCCTTTCACGGTGAGGGCATTTTCACGCAGCGCACGCTCCGCCGCGGCGGTGTCCATGCGGAAGCACTCGTGGATACGCAGACCGGCGTAACGAGCCAGATACAGGGCGAGGATGTAGTCCTCCCGCTCCTCTGCCATGGCACGGCCGATCAGTTTGCCGAACTCCGAGTTCGTCCATGTGCGATCCTGCTGCCCGAAGCGGCGGCGTTCCAAGGCAACGCCCAGTTCTTCGTTGTCTGGCAGCGCATAACGGGGATGGGACATCTTGTCGTGGAAGAAGCGGATAGCGGATAGGTCGGTCTTGATGGTGCTGGCCGACTTGCCCTGCTCCTGCAAATAGAGAACATAGCTCACCAGATGCTTGCCGCTGATGTTCTCCAGCTTTTGCAGATGGTAGTAAGCGGCGAGGTAGGCGCAGAAGCGCTTGACCGCCTCGTAGTAGCGGTCTTTCGTGCGGAAGCTGCCCTGCCGGTTGTGCCGCGCCAGCTTATCCAACTGGGTAACGAGGGTGTGGTAAATACCATTTGTGGTCATATAAAGAAATCTCCTTGTATTCAAAGTTATGTTCAGTCCAGCTAATAAAAAGCAAGAGGTTTTTGAAAAAAATTAGCTCTGCAAAAAAG
>CAVHYW010000031.1:0-29434 GCA_963640475.1 bacterium
ATTCGAACCGGCGACCTGCTCATTACGAGTGAGCTGCTCTGCCAGCTGAGCCACACAAGCATCACGATATAGTCCGGCTCTCAAAAGCCGAGATATATTTTACCATAGTTCCCGCGCCGCGTCAACTCTTATTTTGCGGCTTCAGGCGGTTCTTTCGTCGGGAAATACATAATGTAATCATTTCCCGGTTCCTGCATTTTTTCCGGCAAATCTCAAAATTTTTCTTCCCGCTTCTTCCAGCTTCGGCAAAATCACCAACGGTGCAAAATATGGCAACTCTCCCTTATATCTCCCATTCGCCGTACTTTTTCAACGTTTTTCGACAGGCTCTACTCCTTTACAGCAAGTTTACATAATTTACAACAGCATAATTTCTACAAGGAGTTATCCACACTTTCCACACCTTTTTCCACACTTATGCACAGCAAGTGTTTTCAACGGTATTTGCGGGTTTTCCCTCTTTCTGGAAAACCCGCAAATCTGGTTTGCGCATTATCAGCACGCCCGTTTTTGTTTACATAATTGAATTTCCAAGCAGCTTTGCCGTCATAAAAAATTTCTATTTTATGTAGAATTTTTTATCCCATCAGATACTGCGCCAAGCCCACCACCGGCGGGATGGTCAGCACGGAAAGGGCGGTAAACACCGATACCACGCTGGAGGCCAGCTTCGTATCGCCGCCGAATTTCTGGGCAAACATGCTCAAAAGCGCAGCAGGCGGTGTACTGGCTGCGATCACCGTCACCAGCGCCACGGCGCTGTCCACCCGGAAAGCCCAGCAAAGCCCGATGGTCACCAGCGGCACCACCGCCAGACGCAGCACCAGCGCCAGCCACGAGCGGCGGTCGCTGAAGGCGGTGCTGAAATTGGCGTGGCTCAGCTGATAGCCCACCACGATGGTGGGCAGGGGCGTATTCATGTTGGCCAGATAGTTCAGCGGCGTCATGACGATCTCCGGCAGACGCACCGCCAGCAGATACAGCACCATGGCCACCACCACGCTGAGCACGCCGGGATTCAGCAGGATATGCTTCACCTGCAAATTACCGGCGTCGTGGGTAATCATATAGATGCCCGCCGTCCAGCTGAGCACCGTGAACACCACCACATAGGCCGAGCCGTAGAACACGCCGATGCTGCCCAGCAGCGCCAGCATCAGCGGATAGCCCATAAAGCCGCAGTTGGAGAACACCGTGCCGAATTGCAGGATGCCGCAGGTGGCATCCCTGCCCCGCAGGCACACCTTTGCCAGCAGGATACTGACGGCATGGGCCGCCACCGCCAGCAGCAGGCACACCAGAAAGTTATGCAGATCCGCCGCGTTCTTCTCCCGCTGGAAGGCCACCACCATCATGGCGGGCGACACCGCGTACATCACCAGATTCGTCATGGCAAGGCTGCCGCGGTCGTCCATCAGCTTCGCCTTGCCCAGTATGAAGCCCACCGCCATCAGCGCAAACAGGATCAGCACCTGCTGTCCTACCGTTAAAAATGAACCAATCATTTCTCTTGATCTCCTTTATCCAGATAACGTGAGGTGGCGGCCAGCACCACCAGAAAACCCACAAAGCCCGCCGCCGTGGTGACCATCAGCATGGTATTGATGCCCGCGCTGTCGATCAGCCGGCCGCCGATGGCGGTCATCACCGCCGGGCCAAGGCCGTTGGAACACACATGGATCAGACCCTGTCCCTTGGCCTGATTGGCACTGTCCAGCCGCTCCGCCACATAGTAGACGCAGGCCGGCAGGAAAATGCCGAACTCAAAGAACTGTATCACCGCCGCCACATACAGCAGCACCGGCGACCGGGCCACCCAGAACAGCAGGTCCTTCAGCACGAAGGTGGCGGCGCAGATGCGGAACAGCGTCCGCAGGCTCAAGCGCCGGTGCATCCGGGGAAACAACGCCATGGCAGGCAGCTCCGTAAAGGCCGAAACCGCCAGAATGACGCCCATCAGGCCCTCGCCCGCACCCACCTTGTCGGCAATGTGGATCATGTAGGTGTTGCAGGCGTTGTGGCCGCCCTGTAACAGCGCGCAGCCCACCAGCAGCACCGTGAACGCCGGGTATTTCCGCAGCAGCTTCGGCAGGCTCAGCACCTGCGGCGGCGCGGTCTCCTCCGTTCGGGGCAGCTCCGGCAGCGGGTAGCGGAAGCTCCAGATGGACACGATCTGAATCGCCAGCGCCGCCAGCAGCACCGGCAGGATCACCGTGGGCGAGCGCCGCTCCAGCACAAAGCCCATCACCAGCGCCACGATGGCGTAGGCGGCGGAGCCGGTGCCCCGGCCAAGGCCGTAGTTCACATTGACGCCCCGCAGGTGATAGGCCATCACCATGCTGTTGAAAAACGGCGACGTACACACCAGCGTCACGCCGATGACGGCATAGCTGACCAGCAGCACCGTTTTCTGCTCCGGCAGCAGCATGATGGCCAGCGCCGCCGCCAGCGTCAGCAGCGAAAGGCCCAGCGCCAGACGGCGGCTGGTCCACCGGGGATCGGCATCCGACAATGACGCCAGCACCGGCTGGATCAGCAGCGGCAGCAGCAGCGCCAGCGACGTGACCACGCCCAGCGCGCTGTTGCTCAGGCCCCAGTGCAGCAACAGCACCGGCCCGAAGCCCCAAATAGCGGAGAATCCGGCAAAATAGCTGCCCTGTATCACGGCATGATGGATATTCACTTGTCCGGCAAGCTTGTCCATAGTTGACCTCTGTTCAATCGGGAATGGTTTCTTTATGGCCTTTCAGCAATAACAAAATGTCGGTTCGCCCGTTTCGCTCGGCCCAATCTATCGCCGTTTCGCCGTCATCATCCACGGCATCTACGTCTGCACCGCATGACAGCAGGTATTCGACCGTTTCTACATCGCCATAGGCCGCCGCAACCATTAACGGTGTAATACTCTTCCAGCCTTTGTCGTTGACCCCTATATGCCCTTCCTCCATCAATATTTCCATAACCGGGATACTGCGGCTGTCCTGCTCTGCGCATCGGCAAAGCGCGTCCATAACGTCATCCTTATCGGGTGCGCCATGCTTCAATAAGTAACGGACAACGTCACATACCTCGTCCATATCGACACCGTCGCGATGCTCATACTCCACGGCATCCTCCAAAGCCGTTGTGTGGGACTCCGTTACATAGTTCAACTCCGCTCCGTGGTCGATCAAATAGTAAAACGTATCGTGCCAGCCTTCCGGTTTTATCGCAAGCGTCCTGTTTAATGGAGTCACCCCTTTGTCGGTATTCACATTCACACCATGCTCTACCAGACATCTGATAATCTCTGTATTTCCCCTTGCACAGGCCACTTCCATTGGGAAGTACACTTGTGTTTCCATCAATCAGGGATAGCCACCAATCCGGGCTGATTGTCGGCTGCAAATCAATACAATGGGGATACTTCTCTACGATGCGCTCCACTTTCGGAAAATCATCCTCTAGGATCGCATCCACCAACTTATTAGCCTGATAGCAGTTGACGAAGTAAAACGTCAGCAGGGCGATGCACACCACCAGCAGTACGGCAAGCGTCACTTCAAGTACTTTTTGGATAGAAAGCTTGTTCATAGGGGCCTCCTGTCGCAGCGTCGGTTTCACACATATAAATCCTCTCCATACTATCACAAAAGGGAAAACTGTCAAGTCCGGAGGTTGTGTTTTGCCGGAAAATGGACTATAATACAACATTATGTGAAATTTGACCCACAAGGAGATCGACCATGAAACTGATGGTTCTTGACGGCAACAGCATCATCAATCGCGCCTTTTACGGCGTGAAGCCCCTGACCACACGGGACGGGCTGTATACCAACGCCATTTTCGGCTTTTTGAACATGCTCCAGCGGTTCATCGATGAGGAGCAGCCGGAGGCACTATGCGTGGCCTTTGACCGGCGGGAGCCTACCTTCCGACACGAGGCGGACGCCAACTATAAGGCCACCCGTAAGGGCATGCCCGACGAGCTTGCCCAGCAGATGCCGGTGATGAAGCAGGTGCTGTGCGCCATGTCCATCCCCTGCTATGAGATGGTAGGCTACGAGGCCGACGACCTGCTGGGCACCATCTCCCGCCGGTGCGAAAAGCGGGGCTGGGAGTGCGTCATCGTCACCGGCGACCGGGACAGCTTACAGCTCATCACCGACCGTACTCGCGTGAAGCTGGTGACCTCCCGCATGGGACAGACCTCCACCACCGATATGACCCCCGCCCTGTTCCGGGAGCAGTACGGCTTCGACCCCATCCATATGATTGACCTGAAGGCCCTGATGGGCGACAGCAGCGACAACATCCCCGGCGTGCCGGGCATCGGCGAAAAGACCGCCACAGCGCTGGTGCAGCGCTACGGCAGCATCGACGCGCTGTACGCCGCCATGCCGGAGGTAGAGGCCAAGCCCGCCGCGCTGCGGAAGCTGGCGGAGGGCGAGGAATCCGCCCGCCGCAGCTACTGGCTGGCCACCATCGTCACCGACGCGCCGCTGGAATTCGACCCGGAGGACGCCCTGCGCCAGCCCTACAAACCGGAGCTTTACGACCTGTTCGTAAAGCTGGAATTCACCAAGCTCATCCGGAAATACGGCCTGACACCCTCTGCACCCACGCCGGAGCCTGCCGCCGCTGCCCATGATGAGGACTATACCGTTATGATCGAGGTCCCCCAGACCGATGAGGACGCGGCGCGGCTCCTTGCCCAGTGGCGCGGCGCGGCCCATGTGGCGGTGTACGGGTTGGACGATCTTCGGGCGCTGGCGGTGGAGTGTGAGATCGACGAACACCACGGCCTGACGGTCATTCTGCGGACTGACCGGTTCGACGGCGACTGGGACGCTCTGCTGCGGGGCCTGTTCTCCGCCGATATCCCCAAGGTGGCCCACAACGTGAAGGATCTGACCCGCGCCCTGCTGGAGCGGGGCCTTCCCGCCGAGGGCTTTCTCTTCGACACGGCGCTGGCGGGCTATCTGCTGGACTCCACCGCCGGAGGGTATGACCTCCAGCGGCTGTTCGTGGCCTACTGCGGCGCGGAGCTGCCCGCCCCGGCCCATCTGGCCAAGGACGCCTTTGCTCCGCTCAGCGACACCGCCACGGAGGAGGCCGCCCTGTGCAGCTATACCAGCGCCGTGGCGGCGCTATATGAGGTACTGCCGCCTAAGCTGGAGGAGCTGGGCATGACGGCGCTGCTCCATGAGATGGAGCTGCCCCTGTGCCGGGTGCTGGCGGAGATGGAGCTGGCGGGCTTCCGCATCAACGAAAGTGCGCTGGCTCAGTTCGGCATCGACCTGCAGGAGCGCATCGTGGCGCTGGAGCAGTCCATCTACGACATGGCGGGCGAGAAATTCAACATCAATTCCCCCAGACAGCTGGGGATCATCCTCTTTGACAAATTGCAGCTGCCCCACGGAAAGAAAACGAAAACCGGCTGGTCCACCAACGCCGAGGTGCTGGAAAAGCTGCGGTACGAGACCCCCATCGTGGACAAGGTGCTGGAATACCGGCAGTATGCCAAGCTGAAATCCACCTACGCCGACGGATTGCTGCGGGCGGTGTCCCCCGACGGGCGGGTGCGCACCAGCTTCCAGATGACGGTGACGGCCACGGGCCGTCTCAGCTCCACGGAGCCGAACCTGCAGAACATCCCCACCCGCACCGAGCTGGGCAGCGAAATTCGCCGTCTGTTCGTGGCGGAGGAGGGCAATGTGCTGGTGGACGCGGACTACTCCCAGATCGAGCTGCGGCTGCTGGCCCACATGGCAGGCGACGAAGCCATGCAGCACGCCTTCCTGTCCGGCGAGGATTTTCACACCGTCACGGCGGCAAGAGTCTTTCATGTGCCGGAGGCCGAGGTCACTCACCAGATGCGCTCCCGCGCCAAGGCGGTGAACTTCGGCATCGTGTACGGCATGTCCGCCTTCTCCCTCAGTCAGGATATCCATGTGACGGTGGCGGAGGCCAAGGACTACATGGAGCGCTACTTCGCCACCTATCCCGGCGTGAAGCAGTATATGACCGACATCGTGGAAAAGGCCAAGGAGCAGGGCTATGTGGAGACGCTGTACCACCGCCGCCGGGCGCTGCCGGAGCTGAGATCGGCCAATTTCGTCCAGCGCGCCTTCGGTGAGCGTGTGGCGCTGAACATGCCCATTCAGGGCACGGCGGCGGACATCATGAAGCTGGCTATGATCCGGGTCTATGACCGCCTACGCCGTGAGGGCCTGCAGGCCCGACTCATCATGCAGGTACACGACGAGCTGATCGTGGAGTGCCCGGAAGCGGAGCGGGAAACGGTGGAAAATCTGCTGCGGCAGGAGATGGAGCAGGTGGCGGCGCTGGCCGTCCCCCTGACCGCCGAGGCCCACAGCGGCAAAAACTGGCTGGAAGCCAAGGGATAAGGAGCAATTATGGAAAAGATACAGGTAAAGATCGTGCCCATGAACGCCGATCATCTGGACGAGATCGCGGCGCTGGAGCGGGTGTGCTTCTCCCGCCCGTGGTCGCGGAATATGCTGGCCGAGGAGCTGGAGAACCAGTGCGCCGCTTTCCTGACGGCGCTGGACGCCGTGACCGGCAAGGTGGTGGGCTATGCCGGACTGCTGGTGGCGGCGGACGAGGGCTATATCACCAATGTGGCGGTGTTCCCGGAGTACCGCCGTCAGGGCATTGCCGCCAAGCTTTTGAAGGTGTTTTGCGATTTCGCGGCGGGGCAGCATCTGGCGTTTCTGACGCTGGAGGTGCGGCCCAGCAACGCCGCAGCCATCGCCCTCTACCAATCCTTCGGCTTTACGGAGCGGGGACGGCGGCGCAACTACTATGACCTGCCGAAGGAGGACGCTCTCATTCTGACGCGGGATTTTGAGGAGGGGAACGCATGAACATACTGGCTTTTGAATCCTCCTGCGACGAGACCGCCGTGGCGGTGGTGCAGGATGGCCGCAGGGTGCTGGCCGACGCCATTCTCTCTCAGGCAGACATGCACGCCCTCTACGGCGGCGTGGTGCCGGAGATCGCCTCCCGCAAACATGTGGAGGCCATCGCCGGACTGACGGATCAGGCTCTCCGCGACGCGGGACTGACGAAGCGGGACATCGACGCGGTGGCCGTCACCTACGCGCCGGGGCTGATCGGTGCGGTGCTGGTAGGCGTCAGCTTCGCCAAATCCGCCGCGTGGGCGCTGGGCGTGCCGCTGGTGCCGGTGCACCATGTGCGGGGCCACATCGCCGCCAACTATCTGGCCTTTCCGGAGCTGGAGCCGCCGTTTCTGGCGCTGGCCATCTCCGGCGGCAACACACTGATCGTGGATGTGGCGGACTACATCGACATGAAGGTGCTGGGCGCTACCCGCGACGACGCGGCGGGCGAGTGCTTCGACAAGGCCGCCCGCGTGCTGTGTCTCCCCTACCCCGGCGGCAAGCCCATGGATCAGCTGGCCCAGCAGTCGGCAGGCGGGGTGTATACCCTGCCCCGCGCCCATGTGGACGGTGCGCCGCTGGACATGAGCTTTTCGGGGCTGAAAACCGCCGTGGTGAATCTGGCCCACAACGCCCAGCAGAAGGGCGAACCGCTGGACGAGCCCGCGCTGGCCCGTGACTTCACACAGGCCGTCAGCGACGAGCTGACGGAGCGGGCGGCTCTGGCACTGGAGCAGACGGGCCGCACCGTACTGGTGGCGGCAGGCGGCGTGGCCGCCAACTCCATCATCCGCGCCGACCTGCAAAGGCTGTGCGAAAAGCGGGGCGTGAAGCTGTATCTCCCGCCGCTGAAATGGTGCGGCGACAACGGCGCCATGATCGGCGCACAGGGCTACTATGAGTACATGTCCGGCGTCCGGGGCGACATGACCCTCAACGGCTACGCCACCATGGAGCTGGACGACGTGCGGTTCTGAGGATACGTTATGGACTATGCCATTATCGTGCAAAGGCTTCATAGTGTACTGCGGTACTATCTGATTCTTTTTGCTGCCGCGTGGTGCTTCTCGCTGCCTGCCGGACTTCATTTTGTGAAAAAGCGGAAGCCTGCGCAGAAAAAGAGCCGCCCGGACTCGCCTGTGAAGGCACTGGATAAAGTGCTTATCGCGCAGCGGCGGCCGTCTTTGGGCCCGGTCGCTACTTTCGTTGCGCTGGCGCTGGCCACGCTGCTGTTTCTCGGCCCGCTCTGCGCCGATGCCATCGAAGGTTCGATCCTGTCGTATGACACCTCTTGCTACACCTCGATCAACCGTGGTCTTGTGGAGGTGGAGATAGACGGCGAGGAAGTTCGTTTGATGATCCCGTTGGGGTACAACACAAGCTCACTGCCGACCGGAACAACAAAGGGCCGGGTCTGCTATACCCAGCGCAGCCAATATCTGCTGGCATTTGTTCCGGAAGATGGAGTACACGATGAAGAATAAGGTTCAGTTCAACGAAAGCATCAGCGCCTACATAAAGGACAGCGAGACCGCGCGCACGATGCTCAGCATCTCTCTGGTAACACTGATTCTCGGGATACTCTCCCATCGCGAAGCTGCCGCCGCGTTGTGCGTGGTATGTTTACTGCTGGGAGCCGGGGACACGCTTTTTCACCTGAGAAGTGTCCGGATCACAGAGGAGCACATCGCCATTCGATCCGGCTGGAAAACGCGCTACACGCTGGACTGGAAGTCTATCACCTTTTATGGGGTGATGCAGTGGGATGGCACAGCGTATCTGTTCTTTACCTCAGTCCCCAGGGATGAGATCTGGCGCTACATGCTGCGGTGCATCAGGCGGAAAAAGGGTAAGAAAGCGGTTGCTGTCTTACCGGTCGATGATGGCTCAGAAGAGCTGACCCGGCAGATGCTTCGCCAGTATCTCATGGATAAGGGAAAGCCAATGAATTTACGGATAGATCTTATCCCCATCAATGACTGTCCGCCGGAAACGGTGCGGGAAGCTGCTCCCGCCATGTACCGGGATCGGTTTTACAGCCTTTGACCCTTCCGGATATACTGCATTTGATACGAAAAAGACAGGCGGTCGACTGACCGCCTGTCTTTTCCTATCGCTTTTGTTATAGTTCGCACTTGCCGCGCTTGAGGTACTGACCCTTTACGTCGTGGACGACGCCGTTCTCCACGGCGGGCATACCCCGCAGGTACACGGCGGCGATGCTGCCGGAGGTCTGGAAGCCCTCGAAGGGGGTATAGTCGCAGCGGGACACCATGTCGGCGGCGTGGAGGGTATGATCCGCCGCCGGATCGTACACCACGATATCGGCATCCGCGCCGGGCGCGATGCAGCCCTTGCGGGGATAGAGACCGTACAGCTTGGCGGGATTCTCGCTGAGGGCGCGGCAGAAGGTGGGCAGGTCGATGCGGCCTGCCGCCACGCCGGTGGTGTACACCACCTCGCCCCGGGTCTCCACGCCGGGAAGGCCGCCGGGGATGGTGGTGAAGTCTCCCTGTCCCGCCAGCTTCTGCTGCGTGGTGAAGGAGCAGTGGTCGGTGGACACGGTGTTGACCCGGCCCTCACGCAGGCCGTCCCACAGCGCGTCCTGATCCGCCTTTTTGCGGATGGGGGGAGAGCACACGAACTTGGCGGAGGACAGCCAGTCCTCCTGATAGTACACGCTGTCGTCCAGCGTCAGATACTGGGGGCAGGTCTCGGAATACACCGTCTGGCCACGGTCACGGGCCTGATCGATCTCGCTGAGGGCCGCGGCGTTGGTGGTATGGACGATCACCACAGGGGCCTCCGCCGCCTGTGCGATCCGCAGGATGCGGCCCACAGCCTCCGCCTCCAGATAGTCGGGGCGGGTCTGAGGATGGCAGGAGACGGTGTTCTCGCCCTTGGCCTTCTTCTCCGCCACCAGCGCGTCGATAACGCCGCTGTTCTCGCAGTGGACGCCGCAGATGCCGCCCCGTGCCTTCAACGCCTTCAGGGCGCGGTACAGGTCGCCGTCCGGCAGCATCATGGCAGGATAGGTCATATACATCTTAAAAGAGGTAATACCGGCGGCGAACATATCGTCCAGCTCGCCCTCGATGCCCTCGTTCCAGTCGTCGATGGTCATGTGGAAGCCGTAGTCACAGTGGCAGTCTGCCGCCTTCCTGTGCCACAGCGCCAGACCGTAGGCCAGCGTCTCGCCCTTGTTGGGGCAGGCGAAGTCGATGACGGTGGTGGTGCCGCCGCGGAGGGCGGAACGGCTGCCGCTTTCAAAATCGTCGGCGGTGGTGGTGTTGCACACGTCCAGATCAAAGTGGGTGTGGGCGTCAATGAAGCCTGGCAGCAGCAGCTTGCCGGTCACGTCCACCACCTCCGCGTCAGGCGCGTCGATATGGGGCGCCACGGCAGCGATCTTCTCGCCGTCCACCAGCACGTCGGCCTCCACGACGGCGCTGCCGCTGACCACGCGGCCGCCGGTAAAGAGTCGTTTCATAGGAAAGTACCTCCTTGATTGCTTATTTTTTTCTATTATAGCACCATGCCCCCGCCGGTGGTACAAAAATTTTTGTTTTTCAAAAATTTTTCGCTGAAAAAAGAGTGTATTCGGAAAATATCCTGTATAATAGAATGAGGAAAAATTTTGGCACAGCGCAGAAAGGAGGCCCTGCCATGTTTTCCCAGACATTTCTGGACGAGCTGATCGCCCGCAACGACATCGTGGACGTGGTGGGCTCCTATGTGTCGCTGACGCCAAAGGGCGGCAGCTATTGGGGCTGCTGTCCCTTCCACAATGAAAAAACGCCCTCCTTCCACGTTTTGCAGGACAAGCAGTTCTATCACTGCTTCGGCTGCAAGAAAGGCGGCGGCGTCATCAATTTCATCATGGAGATCGAGAACCTCTCCTACCCCGATGCCATCCGCTTTCTGGCCAAGCGGGTCAACATGGATGTGCCGGAGGACCGGGAATCCGCCGATGCCGACCGGCTGCGCAAGCGATTGCTGAACCTGAACCGGGACGCCGCACGGTGGTATTACGACGTGCTGCAAAGCCCCGACGGCGCGGCGGTACGGGCGTATCTGGACAAGCGGGCCATTTCCCGGAAAATTGCCGTGCGCTTCGGCATGGGCGCGTCGCCGGACAGCTGGGACGCGCTGCTGCGGGCCATGACCGCCAAGGGCTACACCAAGCAGGAGCTGCTGACGGCGGGACTGATCGTGGCCAACAAGAACGGCGGCTTTTACGACAAATTCCGCAACCGGCTGATGCTGCCGGTCATTGACGTGCGGGGCGACGTGGTGGGCTTCGGCAGCCGCGTCATCGACAAGTCCGAGCCAAAATACATGAACAGCACCGAAACGCCGGTATACAGCAAGCGCCGGGTGCTGTACGGTCTGAATCTGGCCAAGAAAACCAAGCGCCCCAACATGATCCTGTGCGAGGGAAACCTTGATGTGGTGACGCTGCATCAGGCGGGCTTTGACAACGCGGTGGCCTCTATGGGCACGGCGCTGACCACCGAGCAGATCCGATTGCTGGGCCGGTACACCAAGGAGCTGGTGCTGTGCTACGACAACGACAACGCCGGTCAGCTGGCCACCCAGCGGGCGCTGGAGATGCTGAACAATACGGAGTTCACCGTCCGGGTGCTGAAGCTGCCCCGGCGGCTGGTGGACGGCGAGTATGTGAAGCAGGACGCCGACGATTTCATCAAATTTCAGGGTGCGCCCGCCTTTGAGCGGCTGCTCAGCGGCAGCGAAAACGGCGTAGAGTTCCGCATGTCGCAGGTGGCCGCCAAGTACGACCTGCGCAGCGATCAGGGCCGCATCGACTACACCGCTGAGGTCAGTCAGGTGCTCTCAGAGCTGGACAACGCCGTGGAGCGGGAGGTATACGCCAATCGGGCCGCCGAGGCCGCCGGTCTATCCCCCGACGCCATGCGGCAGGAGGTGGAGCGTGCCGCCCGCAAGCGGCGGTACAGTGACCGGAAGAAACGGGAGCGGCAGGAGCTGAACCCCGCCATGACCATGCAGCCCGCCGCGCGGGGCAGCCGCTATACCAATCTCCGCAGCGCCATGGCGGAGGAGGGCGTGATCCGGCTGCTGCATCTTGACCCCACGCTGTTCGGCGACGCGCCGCCATTGCGGCCGGAGGAATTTTCCTCGCCGCTGCTGGGCAAGATATATGGCGCCATGTGGCCCCGGCGGTATGACCGCACCGGACTTTCCGCCCTGACGGGCGAGCTGACGGGCGAGGAAATGAGCCATCTGACCACACTGCTGCAAAAGCCGGAATCCACGGCCAACGCACCGCAGGCGCTGGCGGACTACATACGGGTGATCCGGGAGGAGCAGGCCAAACGGGACGGCTCCGGCATCGATCCCCTGCTGCTGGCCATGGAAACATTCAAGGATAAAAAACGAAAAGATAAAAAATAAAACGGAGGAAAGCACACATGACCGACAAGACCTATACCCAGAATGAGCTGGAGGAAATGGCCAACGCCCTGCTAGCGGAGGACGATAAGAACAAGAAGGCAGACGCCAAAAATACCGAGGCGGCAGAAAAGAACGATGCCAAGAGCGCCGAGGACAAGAAGGAAAAGGGCAAGCTGGACGATAAGACCATTGCCTCCCTGCCTGCCGCCGCGCTGATCATGGCCAACGAAAAGCTGCGGGACATGCTGGCCAAGGGTAAGAAGAAGGGCAAGCTGGACGCCAACGAGGTCAGCGACGTGCTGGACGAGATGGATCTGGAGAGCGAGCAGATGGACCGCATCTACGACTCTCTGGAGGCGCTGGGCATTGAGGTCGGCACCGAGGACTTCCTGTCCAACGTCGACGACGACATCGAGCCTCCCATGGAGGAGATCGCTGAGATCGAGGAAGAGGAGCTGGTAGACCCCAACACGCTGGTGGACAGCTTCAATATCGACGATCCCGTGCGCATGTACCTGAAGGAGATCGGCCGGGTGCCGCTGCTGAACGCCGACGAGGAGGTGGTGCTGGCCACCGCCATGTCCGCCGGACGCGCCGCGCAGGAGCGCATCGACGAGGCCGCCGAAAATGAGGAGACCATCCCCGACGAGGAGATGGCCCAGCTGAAAAAGGACATCAAGGAGGGCAATAAGGCCAAGCAGAAGCTGGCTGAGGCTAACCTCCGTCTGGTGGTGTCCATCGCCAAGCGGTATGTGGGCCGTGGCATGCTGTTCCTCGATCTGATTCAGGAGGGCAATCTGGGCCTTATCAAGGCGGTGGAGAAGTTCGACTATACCAAGGGCTACAAGTTCTCCACCTACGCCACATGGTGGATCCGTCAGGCCATCACCCGCGCCATCGCCGATCAGGCCCGCACCATTCGTATTCCCGTACATATGGTGGAGACCATCAACAAGGTCATCCGGGTCAGCCGCCAGTTGCTGCAGCAGCTGGGCCACGATCCCACGCCGGAGGAGATCTCCGCCGAGATGGGCATGCCCGTGGACAAGGTACGGGAAATTTTGAAGATCGCGCAGGAGCCGGTGTCACTGGAGACCCCCATCGGCGAGGAGGAGGACAGCCATCTGGGCGACTTCATCCCCGACGAGGGCGCGTCCGAGCCCAGCGAGGCCGCCAGCTTCACACTGCTGAAGGAGCAGCTGGTGGACGTGCTGAGCACCCTGACGCCCCGTGAGGAGAAGGTGCTGAAGCTGCGCTTCGGCATTGAGGACGGCCGCACCCGCACGCTGGAGGAAGTCGGCAAGGAGTTCAACGTCACCCGTGAGCGTATCCGCCAGATCGAGGCCAAGGCCCTGCGCAAGCTGCGTCATCCCAGCCGCAGCAAGAAGCTGAAGGACTTTTTGAACTAAAGGAGACTCTTATGATCCTTGATTTCAACGCCATGGTTGCCAACGCTGTGCCCCACTTCAAGGGCGGCGAGGGCAAGGCCATCGTCCGCAAGTTCGACGATCCCCGCATGGGCGCGGTGGTGCAGCTGACGCTGCCGGTGGGCTCCTCCATCGGTCTGCATACCCACACCGGCAACTGCGAGATCATCTATGTGCTGTCCGGCAGCGGCCGGTGCATCGACGACGATGCGGAATATCCCGTCACCGCCGGGATGTGCCACTATTGTCCCGAGGGCCATACCCACAGCATCGTCAACACCGGCGACACGGAGCTGAAGCTGCTGGGCGTGCTGCCCATTGTCAAATAACGTTTTCCGATTTTACAGAGAGAAAGGAGTCCTGAATCATGCTGGACGCCACCTTGGGATACATCCTCTGCTGCCAGTCCCCCACCCTGTTTCTGGCGGCACTGCTGCTGCTGCTGTGCTATTTCACCCGCAAAAAGGCCCATCACGCCCGGTCTGTTCTTGACCTGATCCTGTGCATCCTGTGCGCCGCAGGCGGCGTGGTGCTGTATTTCCTCGGCATGGGGAAGGGCTACTGCTCCATCAAGGATTTCTATATGATCCGCACTCCGGCATGGATCGGCATGATCGCGGTGATCGCTGTCGCCGTATGGCTGGTCGTCCGCGGCTTCCTTGCCCTTAACCGCCGCCGGACGGCGGAAAAGGAGGCCAACCGCGCCGCCAATGCCGAGGCCCATCAGCGGGAAGAGGAGGCCAAGGCCGCCGCAAAGCAGCAGGCGGAGCAGGAAAAGGCCGCCAACGCCGCCGCTGTGGCCCACATCAGTGAGGAGGTGGACAGTGCGCTGACACCGGCGGACACACCGGATGCCGCGCCTGCCATGCCCGATCCCGCAGAACCCATCAGCCTGACGCTGGACGGCGGCGATCAGGCGTAAGCGTACCGACTTCACAAAGGCGTGTTGCCCCGATAAGGGCAACACGCCTTTCTTTTTCTTCTTATGGCAGAAACGACTACCGTAAGGAGGCTATTCATATGCAAGACTCACCGGTCACGCTGCATATCCCCTATCCCAATGAAAAGCAGCAGCGGTTTCTGGAATGCCGCAAAAAATACATCGCCTTCGGCGGAGCCCGGGGCGGCGGCAAAAGCTGGGCCGTGCGCACCAAGGCCAAGCTGCTGGCCCTGCGCTATCCCGGCATCCGGCTGCTGATCGTGCGGCGCACCTATCAGGAGCTGGAAAGCAACCACATCCGCCAGCTGCGCGCCGAGCTGCACGGCGCGGCGCAGTACAAGGCCACCGACCGCATCTTCACCTTTGCCAACGGCTCCACGCTGGAATTCGGCTACTGCGCCAGCGACGGTGACATGGACCGCTATCAGGGTGCGGAGTACGACGTGATCTTTCTGGACGAATGTACCCAGCTTCGGGAGCAGTGGATGCGGCAGTTTGCCGCCTGTCTCCGCGGCGTCAACGATTTCCCCAAGCGCATCTACTACACCTGCAACCCTGGAGGCCCCGGCCACAGCTACATCAAGCGGCTGTTCATCGACCGGCGGTTCGAGTCAGGCGAGAACCCCGACGACTACGAATTCATTCCCGCCCGGGTCACCGACAACAAGGCGCTGCTGGCGGCACAGCCGGAGTATCTGCATCAGCTGGAGGCCCTGCCCAAGCGGCTGCGCCTGGCGTGGCTGGAGGGCAGATGGGACATCTTTCAGGGGCAGGTGTTCAGCGAGTTCACCGACGATCCCGACCACTACGCCGACCGGCGGTTCACCCATGTGCTGCCCGCCTTCGATATTCCCAGGGAATGGCGGGTGTACCGCAGCTACGACTTCGGCTATGCCAAGCCCTTCTCCTGCGGCTGGTGGGCGGTGGATCACGACGGCGTGATCTATCGTATCCTTGAGCTGTACGGCTGCACCTCCACCCCCAACGAGGGTGTGCTGTGGACGCCGGACAGGCAGTTTTCGGAGATCCACCGCATTGAGAGCGAGCATCCCTATCTCAAGGGCCGGAACATCTCCGGCGTGGCCGATCCGGCCATCTGGGACGCCAGCCGGGGCGAGAGCGTCTATGAAACGGCGCTGAAGCACCGCATTTTCTTTCAGCGGGGCGACAACCGCCGCATTGCCGGGTGGATGCAGCTGCATTACCGGCTGGCCTTTGACAGCGAGGGCTATCCCGGCATGTACGTGTTCGACACCTGCAAGGGCTTCCTGCGGACAGTTCCGGCGCTGCTGTACAGCAAGACCGCGCCGGAGGACGTGGACACGGCACAAGAGGATCACATCGCCGACGAGACCCGGTACTTCTGCATGTCGCGGCCCATCGCGCCCCGGCGGATGGAGCCTGCGGGCCGCCCGCAGGACGATCCGCTGAATATGCGGAAGCCGGTATAAAGGAACGGAGGAGGGCTTTCCCTCCTCCGTTCCTTTATGTATGTATGCTTACGCCAGCTTGTCGGGATATACACCCTCGTCATGAAGCTTTTGCAGGGCCGCCGCTACACGGGGCCTGTCCTCATGATAGGTCATGCCGAACCACTGGTCAGCGGAATGGAGCACAGAAACTGTCAGCTGTCCCTTATCCATCATGTCGCCCACCATGGCGGGCAGCAGGCACTCCGCCTTGGGATCGTCGCCCACATGGTGGAGGAAGTCGTGGAAGTACTGCTCCATATGTTCATAGATGGCAGGGGAAAAGCCCCAGAAATTCATGGATACCACGCTGTCGCCGTCCAGCTCCCGGCGGACACCGTCCGCCATGTCGGCGATGCTGCCGTCGGGGAACTGCTGGATCTTCATGGTCTCGCGGATATCGGTCAGCTTGCCGTCCGCCGTGTGGCATACGCCACGGGTGACGGTGCCGTATTTGCTGACGGTGTTCTTCAGAAGATAGCCCACCATGACGGCCTTCCCCTGCTCCGGCAAGGTCTGGAGCGCCTCGTACATGGTGCGGTAGGCATCCACGCCGTAGTAGTCGTCGGCATTGATGACGCAGAACGGCTCATGGACGAAGGGACGGGTGCACAGCACCGCGTGGGTGGTGCCGAAGGGCTTGGTGCGTTCCTCCGGAATATGATAAAAGTCCGGCACGGAGTCAAAGGTCTGCTCGGCATAGCAGAACTCCACCTTGCGGCCGTCAGGCGTACACAGGGTATCCAGTGCCTCGCCCGCCAGACGGTGGATCAGGTCGCGGATCTCCGGCTTGATGACGAACACCACCTTGTCGAAACCGGCACGGGCCGCGTCATAGATGCCGTAATTCATCAGGATCTCGCCGTGAGGGCCGACGCCGTCCACCTGCTTGTTGCCGCCGTAACGGGAACCCATACCGGCCGCCATGATCACCAGTGTTGCATGCATTTTCTTTTCCTCCTGCTGCAAAAAATGTTCCGTCTACATGATACCACGTTTCCCCAAAAAGGGCAACCGCCTTTTCTCCTTAAAAATTTTCAGGAAACTTGTATTTTTCTCTGGATTTCAGGAGACCGCTCCCTTATAATAGATATGTTGTGAAAAATTAGGGCAGGAGGCGTTTCCTATGGAAAAGTCAAAATTGATGGGTCATATTTTTGCCATCATCACCATACTGGTATGGGGCAGCTGCTTTGTGCTGACCAAGAATCTGCTGGTGTATTTTACCCCCATCCAGATCATACCGCTGCGGATGGGTCTGGCATACATCACGCTGTGGATCCTGCGGCCCAGGACCATGAAGCTGCCGTGGAAGGATGAACTGATGTTCATTCTTATCGGCATCACCGGCGGAAGCTTTTACTTCTATCTGCAAAATACGGCGCTGGATCACACCTACGCCGCCAATGTCAGTATTCTGGTGGCGCTGAGCCCCATTCTGACGGTGCTGCTGGCGCAGCTGTTCAGCCGCAGCAACGAGCGGCTGGGCAAATATGTGTACATCGGTGCGGTCATCGCCATCGCCGGTGTGGTGCTGGTGGTGCTGAACGGCCAGATGTCCTTCCACCTCAGTCCCATAGGCGATCTGCTGGCTTTGGCGGCAGCGCTGATGTGGGCGGTGTACTCCATCCTTATCAAGAAGTACACCGAGCAATACGATAACTTCATCGTCACCCGCCGGGTGTTCCTGTGGGCCTTCCTGACCGCCGTGCCGCTGATGCTGCTGACCGACGGCATGCCTGTGCTGACGCCGCTGTTCACCGACGTGAAGGTGCTCATCAGCTGGCTGTTCCTTGGCGTGATGGGCAACGCGGTGTGCTTCGCCATCTGGAACATCGCCTTCAAGGCGCTGGGCGTGGTGGTCACCAACAACTACCTGTACGCCTCCCCCTTTGTGACGGTGTTCGTGGGCTGGCTGCTGCTGGGTGAGCCGATCTCCGTCATGAGCATCATCGGCGCGGTGCTCATTACCGTGGGTGTCATCTTCGCCTACAAAGAGGACAAGCCGAAGGCAGCTTAAGGGGCAACAGACGGTTGCTTGTCAAATATCGCCGGATGTGGTAAGCTGATTCCACAAGGAGGCGGTCAAATGGAGACGAAAGAGATCATTCAGGCGCTGCGGACGAAGCAGGGCCTGTCCCAGAACGAGCTGGCGGAGCGGGTGCATGTGACCCGGCAGGCAGTGTCCCGCTGGGAAAACGGCGAGACCATGCCCAATGTGGAGACGCTGAAGCTGCTGTCGAAGGTGCTGGACGCATCCATCAATACGCTGCTGGGCTCACCCCGGACGCTGGTGTGCCAATGCTGCGGGATGCCGCTGGAGGATGGCACCACCAGCCGCGAGACGGACGGCACGTTCAACGAGGACTACTGCAAGTGGTGCTATACCGGCGGGCAGTTTACCTATGCCGACAAGGCGTCGCTGCTGGACTTTCTGGTGGCCCACATGCCCAATCCGGACGGTGCAGCAGACGAAGTCCGCAGGGCGCAGTTCGACGGCTATCTGTCCACGCTGAAGCATTGGGAATAAGCGCAAAATACCCGTATGACCACGGTCATACGGGTATTTTTTTACAGCTTGATATCGCAGGACATGCTCATGACGGCGCTGCCGCCGATGCGGACATTCACCGTGCCGCCCTCGTCATAGAGACGGCTGCGGATCACGGAGGGGCGGTGCATATGTTCGCCCTGAAGGAAGGTGTTCTCCTCCAGCGGACGCACCATGCCGTGCAGGTACAGGTAATAGGTCAGCGCGCCGTTGCTGGTGCCGGTGGCGCACTCCTCCGGGATGTCGTACAGGGGCGCGTAGTTGCTGCAATATGCGGTACAGGTGTCGCCGCCGGGGCAGAACATGTGGACGCCGGTAACATCATAGCGGCGGGACAGCTCCGTGACCGCCGCCTCGTTCTGCACCGCACGCATCAGGGTATCGTGATCCCAGACAGGCATCATGATATCCGCAAGGCCGGTGGAGACGATCCACGGCTCCAGTCCCTCCGGTCGGTCGTCCGCTGTCAGACCGTAGGCGGCGTACAGCTCCAGCCATTCCTCCGCCGTCAGCTTCCGGATCAGCTGCGGCGGCGCCATGTCCATCCATACCGTGCCGCCGGAGACCTCGATATTCAGGTCGGCCGCCTTTGTGTGGGCGATATGGCTGCCGTCGCCGATCAGGCCCTCCTGCCGCAGCAGGGCGAAGGACGCCACGGTGGCGTGGCCGCACAAATCTACCTCACCGGCAGGGGTAAAGTACCGCAGCGTCACGCTGCCGTCACCGTTCACGGCGACAAAAGCGGTCTCGGAGTGCTTGAACTCCGCGGCGATCTGCTGCATGACCGCATCCTCCATCGGGTGATCCGGCAGGGCCACGCCCGCCTGATTACCGCTGAACACACGGTCGGCAAAGGCGTCCATCACATAGGCTCTCATGGGGCAACAGCCTCCTTAAAAGGTATATTTCTTCTTGTATTCGTCGTAGTACCGGGCGAAGGAGGCATCCTTCATGGCCTTGACGCTGTTGAGATATTCATGGGTGTCAAAGCTGTCGCTCTCCACCTCGATAACGGCCACGGCGATGTTGGAGCAGTGGTCGGCCACGCGCTCGTAGTTGGTCAGCAGGTCGTTGAATACGAAGCCCTGATTCAGCGTGCAGACGCCCTGCTGGAGACGGTCCACGTGGTGAGACTTCATCTCGTCGCACAGGCCGTCGATGATCTCCTCCAGCGGCTCCACCCGGGCGGCCAGCTGCAGATCGCCGCTGGTAAACGCTTCGATGGAAATGCCGAGGATCTCCGTCACCGCGCCCTCCAGCACCTCCAGCTCATGGAGGGCTGCATCGGAGAACACGATCTTCTTCTCGTCGATCTCCTGACAGACATCGGCCACGTTGCAGGCGTGGTCGGAGATACGTTCGAAGTCGGAGATGGTATGGAGGTACTTGGCCACCTCCTCTGTTTGGACCGGGGACAGGGAGCGGGCCGTCAGCTTCATGAGATAGGTGCCCAGCTTGTCCTCATAGCGGTCGATCAGCTGCTCGGACTCGTCCACCATTTCATAGCCCCGGTTGCTGTATTCACCCCGCAGGGCCATGGCCCGCAGCAGGTTCTCCTTTGCCTTTTCCGCCATGGAATCGGTCACCAGGCGGCTCTGCTCGATGGCCAGCGCCGGGTGCTGGAGGAAGCGCTCCTCCAGACGATCCATATCATGCTGGGACATCAGCTCGCCGCCCTTGTCGGGGATCAGCCACACCACCAGCTTCTCCAGCAGGGGAATGGCGGGGGTCAGCACCACCACGGTGGCCAGACGGAACAGGGTGTTCATCAGCGCCACGGTGACGGTGGTCATAACGACGGACAGGAAGGTAAAGTGGAAGATGGCGTTGGCGGCGTAGAACAGCGTCGCCCAGATGACCACGCCCAGCACGTCGATCAGCAGATACACGAAGGCGGTGCGCTTGCCGCTGATATTCGCGCCCAGCGCCGACAGCAGCACGGGAACCGCCGCGCCGATGGCGATGCCCATGGTGATGGGCAGGGCGATCTCGAAGGTGATAGCGCCGGTGCCGGCCAGCACCTGCAGGATACCCACGGCGGCGCTGGCGCTTTGCAGGATGCTGGTAAAGGCAAGGCCCACCAGAATACCCAGAATGGGATTGGAGAACTTGGTCAGGATGTCGATGAAGGCCTCGCTCTCCTTCAAAGGAGCCACCGCGCCGGACATGGCGGTCATGCCATACATCAGCACGGCGAAGCCCAGCAGGATGTTGCCCAGATGCTTGCGGTTTGGCTTGCCCTTCACCATCCGCAGCAGGATGCCCACGATGGCGAACATGCCCGTCAGGGTAGCGGTGGACAGCAGATCCACCCAGCCGCTGCCGCCGGAGAGGCTGTTCAGGCACAGGATCCAGCCGGTGACGCTGGTACCCAAAATTGCGCCCATGATAACGCCGATGGCCTGCCGCACCTTCATCATGCCGGAGTTGACGAAGCCCACCACCATCACGGAGGTGGCGGAGGAGGACTGGATCACGGCGGTAACGCCGGTGCCCAGCAGCACGCCCTTCAGCGGCGTGCCCGACAGCTTATAGAGCACCAGCTCCAGCTTGCTGCCGGCCACCTTTTTCAGATTATCTCCCATAACGGCCATGCCGTACAGAAACAGCGCGATACCGCCCAGCAGCGATATGACGTCCGCAATGCCCATGCCCAAACTCCCCCATATTACGATCATTGATTCTTACAATGCCAGTATACATGACCGTAGGTGGTTTGACAAGCTTTGTTATTTTTTCCACATAGATTCTGTCCACCTTTTTAACAGGGTCTCTCTTTTGCGGAAAACCGGTCCTTTCAGGGGAAAGGGCGGCACTTGCCAACCACGCCGGTGTGTGCTACAATAAAACGCAGAGTTTTCGATCAGGCAAGGAGGCGTATGCCATGACGGAGAACGTAAAGCCCCAGCTGGCGCCCCGTGAACGCTGCACCGGCTGCGGCGCGTGCAGCAGCGGCTGTCCCAAGGGTGCCATCCATATGGTACGGGATAAGGAGGGCTTTCTCTATCCCCAGATCACCGAGGGCTGCGTCAGCTGCGGCCACTGCGCCCATGTGTGCCCAGTGCTGAAGCAGCGGGAGGTACGGAGCCAGCCCGCCGTATTCGCTGTCTGGAACGAGGACGAGGATATCTGCGCCCACTCCACAGCGGGCGGTGTATTCACCGCGCTGGCGGAGTTCGCGCTGGAAAGCGGCGGCGTGGTATTCGGCGCGGCGATGGACGAAAAGCTTCAGGTGCGGCACATGGTCGTGAAGAACAAGGAAGATCTCCGGCTGCTGCGGGGCGCGAAGCCCATCCAGAGCGAGCTGGGCGAGACGTACCAGCAGGCCCAGATGTACCTGAATCAGGGCCGGTTCGTGCTGTTCTCCGGCACACCCTGTCAGGTGGACGGCCTGTACCGCTTTCTGGGCGAGCATCCGGAAAACCTGCTGACCTGCGATTTCGCCTGCAGCGGCGTGGGTTCTCCCGGCGTGTGGGAGCGGTTCGTGGAGTCCATGACCTATGTGAAGCGCCGCCGCGCGGTGGATGTGCGATTCTGCGACAAGCTTAAAGGTGAGAAGGATCGCCGGTTCCGGGTATGGTTCGAGGGCGGCGGCACCTTCGACGCGCCGCTGGGCAAGTGCCAGCCGGGACGTGGCATCCTGCGGCGGCTGTTCCTGCGGCCCGCCTGCTATCACTGCGCCTACGCCAACGTGAACCGCTCCGCCGACCTGACCATGACGCTGTTCCGCAACGCCCCCAAGGACTTCCATCCCCAGCAGCAGAAGGCAGGGCTTTCCCTGCTGCTGATCAATACCGTCAAAGGCGCCCACATCTTCGACCAGCTGCCCTTGAAGCGGGAGCTTCGGACGCTGGAGGAGGCCGTGGCGGGCAATGCGTCCCTGCGGGGCGCCGCCGCGCCGCCGCCGGACCGGCAGCGGTTCTTCGAGGAGCTGGAGCGGCTGCCCTTCCGCAAGGTGTGCGACCGCTTTCTCTCCACCCGGCCCTATCAGGCGAAGAACAGCGGACTGGCGGCGCTGAAGGAGAAGCTATGGAAAAAACATTGATGCACACCTGCTGCGCGCCCTGCTCGGTGGCCTGCATCCACCAGCTGCGCAGCGAGGGGATCGAGCCGGTATCCTACTGGTTCAACCCCAATATCCACCCCTATCAGGAGTACAAGGCCCGGCGTGACACGCTGATGGCCTACGCGCCCACCATCAACATGGAGCTGATCGTGCAGGAGGATTACGGCCTGCGGGACTTCTGCCGCGCTGTGGCGGAGGATATCGACCACCGCTGCGGCCACTGCTACACGGTGCGGCTGGAGCAGACAGCCCGGTTCGCCGCCGAAAACGGGTTTGACAGCTTTACCTCTACCCTGTTCGTCAGTCCCTATCAGCAGCACGAGCGGATGGCGGAGATCGCCCGGGAAATGGGCGAGCGCTACGGTGTGAGGTTCCTGTACCGGGATTTCCGCCCCGGCTTCCGCGCCGGACAGCAGGAGGCCCGCGAACTGGGCTTCTACATGCAGAAATACTGCGGCTGCGTGTTCAGCGAGGAGGAGCGCTATCTCAAGCAGATCCAGCGGGATAGAAAGGAACCGTTGAAACACATCGGTTGATCAAAAAGCAGGGCTTTCCGGAAGGAAAGCCCTGCTTTTTATAGTGGCCTCGCAGAGTTCTCGGTCTCCAGTGCACCCAGAGGGTGCGCGCAGTCGATCGCAATCTCTTTTGGCAATGAAATCAAAGATTGCATGCCAGTTATCAAAACGGTATCGTCGCCATGGCCGCCACGTCACGGGGATCGAGGAAGATGCCGCCGGACAGCGGCAGCGCCGTCAGCAGCAGATAGACCACGCCCAGCAGGATCGCCAGCAGGTACCATAGCAGCTCGCTACCCCACAAGTGACGGCGCAGCAAAAAATGGTACAGCGCCATACCGCCCGCTGCGGCGGCACAAAACAGCAGCCAAAGGGGAATGATACTCCACAGAAGCTGACATAATACTACCATCAAAGCCGTGGCAGTCAGCAGCGCGGCACAGTGCCCGCCGCGGGAAGCGCTGTTCTCCGGCTCCAGCCGCCATAGCAGCAGCGCACCGCACAGATACGGCCAGAACACCAGCTTGCCCAGCTCCCATGGGCTTTCGTTCATGGGAGAGAGCACCTCCGTGGCGGGGGAGGGCAGCGCAACGGCCAAACCGCGCAGCAAAACGGCGGCGCATACCGTCAGCAGAAAGGCCCAGAGATAGCGGAAACGCCGGAGCATGGCAGTCACCTCCTGCAAAGTCAGGCTTTCCCCGGAAAGCCGTCTGATCCACCATATGCGGCGCAGGGCCGTTTCAGTCGGGGATCTTTCGCGGCACACCGCAGAAATTTCACTTGCCGCAGCAGAGAACAGTATGGTAGAATTAGAATAGAAAATTTTTTGGAATTTTCTGTTCTGATTAGCAAACTAACGATTCGAGATCATGGGGGAGAATAACGGTATGAAAGACGTTTGGAAATACATACTGATAGGTTTCGTGGTGGTCGCTTTCGAGGGGGTATTCCTTGTTCTTTTTACTAAGCTCTTTAATGGCCTTACGCCGACAGAAGCACTTATCATTGGTGCAGCGTTCTTCCTTGCTTTTGAGATCGTTATCTGCACAGGAGCAATTATTTCAAAACTCAAAGTTCCTAAAGATGACTAATCAAATTTCAACTTGTGATGGCGACAACTATGGCAAGACATGAATTTGGAATTATGACGGTTTCTCCTCAACCGGGCAAAAGATATGACCAGTACGAACTTTGGAAATGCGGCTGTATTTCAGCAGATGATGACTATTTAGAAGGCATCATCGAAAAGCCCGCCTGAGCTCGCGCGGAAGAGAATGAGATCCCTTATTGGATGGCATCTCTTTTAACCTGTTTATTTTCTTATGTGGATCTTATATAGACGGAATAATGTGCTGTACCGCCATAACCGTTTTCGGTGTCCCATTGTGCGATGATCTCATAGATATATCCACCAGATCTAAGCTCCATTGTGTTTCCATCAACAGTAACGGCTTCGCTGCTTGCGGCAGGATCAGACCAATGTTCATCCCTCCAGCACTGAACGCTTACAATGGAATCAGGTTCTTCGGAAAAGCGCAATGTCGCGGTCGCTTTTGTTGTTTCCAACGGGGATAGCCGATCCTTGCAATCCAGCGGGTGCGCGCTGTCGGCTCTTATCTCCGCAAAAGTCCCATCGGCATTTTTCACCCGCCATGAGTAAGTACCCAGTAACGCATCCATTGCCGCTGGGCCGCTCACCACAGTCAGGGCCGGCGGTTTTTCCAAACTGACGGTGCTGTTTTCTCCAGCAGCCGCAGAACAGCCAAACAGTCCCAACACGCAGACTAATGTAAAGACGATGGCGATGTATTTTTTCATACGAGTTGCCTCCTTACAAATCGTACTTCTATTTATATAGACATCAAAAAACGCAAAATGTTCCATTTTTTTATTTGGAATATCCGGCTGATGCATCCCATTGACAAACATTCCGCCCTTGCGTATAATGATTTTAATTCAATAGAACCTGTCGAGTGCTCTGCCGCCTGTCGATGGCGGCCGGGAGAATAGCAAATCGGGTGCAGATTCCCGAACGGTGCCGCCGCTGTAAGCGTGGAGGCGCCACACAGGCGAAAGCCAGCCATCGGATGACCGAGAAGGCGTGTGGTGCTGTGGATGCGCAAGTCAGAAGACCTGCTCGACTGATACGCCGCATTCCGGTACGCAGCATACCGGGCGGCATATGACACGAAAAAACGGCCGTGGCAATGATACTTCATTGCCGCGGCTTCTCTTTGCCCATCTCACCACGAAAGGAGGGTCAGCGCCATGTCCGATACCTTTTCCCGCTATCATCCGGCGGTGAACTTTCTGTTCTTCGCGCTGGTGCTGGTCTACTCCATGGTGCTGATGCACCCGGTGTGCCTGCTGATCTCTCTGCTGGGCGCGGTGCTGTACGTCATTCAGCTCAACGGTCGCAAGGGCCTGCGGTTCAGCCTGAAGATCGCCCTGCCGGTGATGCTGCTGGCGGCTATCGTGAACCCCGCCTTCAACCACGCGGGCGTGACCATCCTGACCTATCTCCCCGGCGGCAATCCCCTGACGCTGGAGAGCATCCTGTACGGCCTTGCGGCGGGCTCCATGCTGTGCGCCGTGCTGCTGTGGTTCGTGTGCTATAACCGCGTTCTGACATCCGATAAGTTTGTCTACCTCTTTGGCCGGGTGATCCCCGCCCTGTCGCTGGTACTCAGCATGACGCTGCGATTCGTCCCCCGCTTCAAACAGCAGATGGACACCGTGCGGCAAGCCCAGTTCTGCATCGGGCGGGACGCCAGTACCGGCAGCGTGTGGCAGCGGGCGCGGAAGGCCATCACCATCTTCTCCATCATGGTCACATGGGCGCTGGAAAACGCCATTGAGACCGCCGACAGCATGAAAAGCCGTGGCTACGGGCTCAAGGGCCGCACCGCCTTCTCCCTGTTCCGCATGGAGGAACGTGACCGTTGCGCCCTGCTGTGGCTGGGCTTCTGCGGCGTGTACCTCACCTGCGGCGCTGTCGCCGGAGGGCTGAAATGGTGGTATTTCCCGGCGCTGACGGGCGTGCTGGCCCAGCCCATGACCATCAGCTTTTATCTGGTTTATCTGGCCTTGTGCCTGACACCGGTCATTTTGGACAGAAGGGAGGCGCGGGCATGGCGCTGTTCACCATCGAAAACCTGACATTCTCCTACCCGGAGCAGACCGTCCGCGCCATCGACGACCTGACGCTGACCGTGCCGGAGGGCGCGTTCGTGGTGCTGTGCGGCCCCTCCGGCTGCGGCAAATCCACGCTGCTGCGGCAGCTGAAGCCCGCGTTGGCCCCTCACGGTGTCCGGTCGGGCCGCATCCTGTTCCGGGATACGCCGCTGGAGGACGTAGACTCACGGACACAGGCCGCACGCATCGGCTTTGTCCAGCAGTCTCCGGAGAACCAGATCGTCACCGACAAGGTGTGGCACGAGCTGGCCTTCGGGCTGGAAAGTCTGGGAAAGGACACCCCCACCATCCGCCGCCGTGTGGCGGAGATGGCGTCGTTTTTCGGCATTGAGGGGTGGTTCCACAAGGACGTGACGGAGCTGTCCGGCGGCCAGAAGCAGCTGTTGAATCTGGCATCCGTCATGGCCATGCAGCCGGATGTGTTGATCCTGGATGAGCCCACCAGCCAGCTTGACCCCATCGCCGCATCGGACTTTCTGGCGGTGCTGGGGAAGATCAACCGTGAGCTGGGTACCACCATTCTGCTGACGGAACACCGCTTAGAAGAGGCCTTTCCTCTCGCCACCACTGTGGCGGTGATGGATGGCGGGCGGCTTTTGTGTACCGGAACGCCCGCGGAGGTGGGCCAGCGGCTCAAGGCCATGGGCCACCGGATGTTTCTCGCCATGCCCGCCGCCATGCGCATCTGGGCGGCGGTGGAGTTCGACGCGCCCTGCCCCGTCACCGTGCGGGAGGGCCGGGATTTCCTGCAGGAGTTTGCCGCCCGCAAGTCCCTGCTGCCACTTCCCGAAGAACCCAAACAGCCGAAGCGTGAGTCGGTCATCACCGTGGATGGCGCATGGTTCCGCTATGAGGAGAACAGCCCCGACGTGGTGAAAGGCCTCGATTTAACATTAGGTCGGGGTGAGTTTCTGGCGCTGCTGGGCGGCAATGGCGCGGGCAAGAGCACCACATTGAAGCTGCTGTCCGGACTGAAAAAGCCCTATCGGGGCGACATCAACGTGTCTGGCACGCTGGGCATGCTGCCCCAGAATCCCCAAACCTTATTTGTGAAGAAAACCGTCCGCGAGGACTTGTTTGAGATTTTCTCCGGCAGCAAGCTGCCGAAGCCGCAGCAGGAGGAACGGGTGGCCCGGATGGTGCAGCTGTGCCGTCTGGACACGCTGCTGGATCGCCACCCCTACGATCTCTCCGGCGGCGAGCAGCAGCGGGCGGCGCTGGCCAAGGTGCTGCTTTTGCAGCCGGAGATCCTGCTGCTGGACGAGCCCACCAAGGGCCTTGACGCAGAGTTCAAGCAGCTGTTGGCGGAAATCCTCCGTGCGCTGCTCTCGCAGGGCGTATCGCTGCTGATGGTGAGCCACGACGTGGAGTTCTGTGCCCGGTACGCCCACCGCTGCGCGTTGTTCTTCGACGGCAGCATCGTGACGGAAGCGTCTCCCCGCGCCTTTTTCAGCGGCAACAGCTTCTATACCACCGCCGCCAACCGCATCGCCCGGCCATTGGAGCCTCAGGCGGTGACGGTGGAGGATGTGATGACCGTCTGCGGCGGCGACGTGCCGCCCATGCCGGAGCTGCCGCTGGAGGCCCCTCCCCTGCCCCAACCGGCGGAGGAAGCGCCGGACTGGAAGCCCAAAAAGCTGCCCCTCTGGCGCAAGGCGCTGGCGGCGGTCAGCGGTGCGGGTGCGCTGGCGATCTTCCTGTACGCCGCCAGCATCACCGAGCTTTCCAGCGCCGTCACTTCCAACGGTCTGACGGAGCTGGGCGAAAAGCAGCTGGGACTGTACCTTCTGTTCTGCGCCCTTGTGCTGGTGCTGGCGCTGGCCATCGGGCGGCGCTCCAAGCCGCCGGTGATGGCGCAGATGCCGGTAGAAAAGCGGAAGCTGCCCAAGCGCACCGTGGCCATGGCGGTGTCCGCCCTGCTGCTGATCCCGATAACGCTGTTCATCGGTGTGTTCTATCTCCAGCGGCAGCAGTACGCCATCGTGTCGGTGCTGGTGCTTTTCGAGTGCATGCTGCCCTTCTTTCTGGTGTTCGAGGGCCGCAAGCCTCAGGCCCGCGAGCTGGTGGTCATTGCCGTGCTGTGCGCCATCTCCGTGGCGGGCCGCGCCGCCTTCTTCATGCTGCCCCAGTTCAAGCCGGTGATGGCCATGACCATCATCGCCGGTATGGCGCTGGGCGGCGAGAGCGGCTTTCTGGTAGGCGCTCTGTCCATGCTGGTGTCCAACATGTTCTTCTCTCAGGGGCCGTGGACGCCGTGGCAGATGTTCTGCATGGGCATCATCGGCTTTCTGGCGGGGGTGCTGTTCCGCAAAGGTTGGCTGCGCCGCACACGGGGCAGCCTGTGCGTGTTCGGTGTGTTCAGCGCCATCGTCATTTACGGCGGCATCATGAACCCCGCGTCGGTGCTGATGTGGGCCAATACGGAAACGCTGACATGGAAGGTGCTGCTGACCTACTACGTCACCGGCTTCCCCTTGGACTGCGTTCACGCCGCTGCCACCGCCTTTTTCCTGTGGATCGCGGCGGAGCCCATGCTGGAAAAGCTGGATCGCATCAAGCTGAAATACGGGCTTATGGAATAAAAAATAGCTGCACCGCCGGGAAGTTGTCCATAAAACAGGTTCCCCAAAACAAATACTATGGCAGTTGCCGGACATGGGCTGCTGGCAAAAAGGGTATGTGCCTTAATGGCACATACCCTTTTGCTTTTGCGTTTGTCATTGCGGTACGACGAGAGCGGGATACATGATGTGCTACGTCAGACTGTCCTTTCCTCCAACGCTCTCCATTCACGCACAAGGAAAACAATGGAGAGGATACCCACCAGTAGACTGGACAGCGCCCCGGCATAAAGCAATCCGTCGATGCCGAACAAATCTCCCAAAATCAGCAGCGCAGGAACCTGAACAATGATCTGCCGGAACAGAACCAGC
>CAVHYW010000032.1:0-28862 GCA_963640475.1 bacterium
CCATGGTGTCCAAGGGGCTGGGCATCAGCCTGCTGCCGGAGCTGATGGTGCGCCACAGCCCCTACCCCGTCACCGCCTGCCGCCCGCCCATGACCTTTCACCGCAGCATCGGCATCGGCGTGAAGGACGAAAAGGCACTGTCCGCCTCCACCCGCCGCTTTGTGGACTATGTGCGGAGCTGGGTGGCGGAGAACGGCGACAAATAACCTCCCATGCAGGGCGGCCCCGTATCAGGGCCGCCCTGCGCACCTCTCCCCTTCCGCCGCCATACAATGGGAACAGCACACCATTTCACAGGAAAGAGGGTGCATCCTTTGTTTGTTCTTGTGCTTCTTACGGCGCTGGGCGTGGGCGGCGCTACCATGCTGGGCGCGTTGGGCGGCTATTGCTGCCGCGGCACGACCAGCCGCTTCAGCGGCGAAACGGTCATGGCCTTCGCCGCCGGGGTCATGCTCAGCGCCGCCATTGTGGGACTGATCCTGCCGTCGCTGGAGGGCGGCGGTATCTGGGCCGTGCCGGTGACCACCGCAGGCATTTTGTGCGGTGCGGCCTTTTTGCTGCTGTTGGAGCAGTTGGCCGGGCGGATGGAGCAACGCTCCGGACTGGCGCGCCGGGACGATCTGGCGCAGGCGACCCAGTTGAACCGCGTACTGCTGTTTGTGGCGGCCATGGCCATCCATAATTTTCCGGAGGGCCTTGCCGCCGGGGTAGGCTTCGGCACCGAGGACATCCCCCGCGCGCTGGCCATTGCGGGCGGCATCGCCGTGCAGAACCTGCCGGAGGGCATGGTGCTGATCGCACCTATGCTGCAAGCGGGCATCCCGCCCCGGCGGACACTGCTGCTGGCCATGTCCACCGGCGTGGTGGAGATCCTCGGCACGCTGCTGGGGTATGCGGCGGTGTCTCTCAGCACGGCGGTACTGCCGTTTTTGCTGGCCTTCGCCGGAGGCACCATGCTGTATATCATCTGCACCGACATGATCCCCGCCGGTCGCCAGCGGCGCAGCACCGCCGCGCTGCTGGCAGGTTTCTGCTTCATGCTGGCCATGGATCACTATTTGGGATAACAGAAAGCCCCGCCGTCATGCCGCCGTTTCAGGCATGCGCGGCCGGGGTCCTTTTTTGTCGTTTTGCGGTGTGTTTTATCGAAATATCTCATATCACAAAGCATTGCCTGTCCGGCAGCAGCGTAAAATCCATCCCGAAAGGCCGCATTTTCCCCGTTAAAGAGCCGCAAAGAAAAGTTGCATAAGTTAACGATTTTCTTATAAAACGTATGAAAAGAAAACGCATTTAGTGACAACTTCGCGCGAAAACAGCTTAAAATTGGAAGAAAGAGAGAAAGTGTGATTCATAATTTGTTCAAAATTACCCGCCCGCTCAATGGCTGAAATATTGACAACCGCTCTGAAAAAAGTTAAGATGGGAGCACCATAAATCATGAGGAGGTAAATCTCATAATGGAAAAGAAAAGCACAAAGATCGCGTACTTTGTTGCGCTGGGTGTCTTTGTCGTGCTGCTGGTCATTCTCGGCATCGCGTACAAGGGCGCTCCCCTGCCCACCTTTGGTGAGGGCGAGGACGCGGTGACCGCCGCCACTCCCTTTGCCGGCACCTTCTGGTCCCTGCTGCCCCCCATCGTTGCCATCGTGCTGGCCCTGATCTCTAAGGAAGTGTATTCCTCTCTGTTCCTTGGCTGTCTGGTGGGCGCTCTGCTGTATACCGGCTTTGCCCCTTGGGACACCGCTGTGGCGCTGGTGGGCGCTGACTACGGTATCGTCTCCGTTCTGGCCGACAGCTACAACATGGGCATCATCGTGTTCCTTGTCGTTCTGGGCATCATGGTGGACCTGATGAACAAGGGCGGCGGCTCCGAGGCCTTCGGCCGCTGGGCCAAGAAGACCGTCACCAGCCGCGCCGGTGCGCAGCTGATGACCATGCTGCTGGGCGTGCTGATCTTCATCGACGACTACTTCAACTGCCTGACCGTGGGCGCCGTCATGCGCCCCGTCACCGAGTCCCACAAGATCTCCCGTGCCAAGCTGGCTTACATCATCGACGCTACCGCCGCTCCCGTCTGCATGATCGCGCCCGTGTCCTCTTGGGCCGCCGCCGTGTCCGGCTACGTCAACTCCGATTCCGTCAACGGTATTGAAATGTTCATCAAGCAGATCCCCTGGAACTACTACTGCCTGCTGACGCTGGTGATGATCGTGGTCATTTCCCTGCTGAATATCGACTACGGCTCCATGCTGACCCACGAGTACAACGCCCAGGTCAAGGACGACCTGTTCACCACCCCCGAGCGTCCCTTTGCCGGTGCTGATGATTACGAGAAGCCCGCTTCCGGCAAGTCCTCCGTGGCCGACCTGCTGGTTCCCGTTGTCGTTCTGATCATCGTCTGCGTGGTCTCCCTGATCTGGTCCGGCGGCTACTACGATTCCGAGAATGTTGAGAGCTACCACCACTTCATGGTGGCCTTCTCCAATGCTGACGCCGGTGCGGCACTGGCGCTGGGCGGCCTGATCGGCTGCGTGTTCACCTTCGTTTACTTCTGGCTGCGCGGCGCCATCGGCTTTGAGAAGTCCTTCGAGTCTGTGCCTCAGGGCTTTATCCAGATGATCGCCCCCATCCTGATCCTGACCTTCGCGTGGACCCTGTGCTCCTTCACCCGTTACGCCATGTACTCCGCCGAGTTCGTCAAGAACGCCATGGCCAGTGCAGGCGACCTGAAGGTGTTCCTGCCTGCCGTGATCTTCCTGATCGGTGCTGCCATCGGCTTCGCCACCGGTACCTCCTGGGGTACCATCGGCATCATGGCCCCCATCGTTGTGGCCGTGTTCGATTACGACGTGGAGCCCGTGCTGTGCACCATCGGCCTGGCCGCTGCCTGCTCCGGCGGCGTTATGGGCGACCACTGCTCCCCCATCTCCGATACCACCATCATGGCTTCCGCTGGTGCCCACTGCTTCCACCTGAACCATGTGTTCACCCAGCTGCCCTATGCCCTGACCGTTTCCGGCGTGGCCTTCGTCAGCTTCATTCTGGCTGGCCTGATCCAGAACGTGGTGATCTGCCTGATCATCGCCTGCGTCCTGATGGTCGCTACCCTGCTGGTCATCAAGGCTATCGTCAGCAAGAAGCACGCCGGTATCTTCGAGGAAATGGCCGAGGCCAACAAGGCTCTGGCTGCCCAGAAGTAAGCGTGTGCTGAAACGCACTAATACTTCCAACAAAAAGACACAGCGGACATACGTCCGCTGTGCCTTTTCTTTTTGCGACATCTGAATTTCGTAGGGCGGCATGGCCACATGCCGCCGCGTGACAACGCACTATGCCGTTGGCGGCGGGGTGAGGTCACCCCGCCCTACATCCTGTGTATTGAGCAGCCATAAGCAAAAATAAAAGGGGCGGGAACAATTCCCGCCCCTGATGCGTCTCTATTGTGATGATAAACCCTTACACCTCAATGCCGTACTTCTCAAACCGGGGGATCAGACCGTAACGGGGATGGGGATCGCCGTCGTCGGGGATCTGGGCCAGATCGTAGCCGGGATAGTCGTTGCCCTCGATGATGGCGGGGCCTTTCTCCGTCATGCAGATGTCCCAGCCCACATAGTGGAACTCCGGATACATCAGCGCCGCCTTCAGAGCCAGCGCCTTGACCTCCTCGTGCATGGGCATCTGATAGCCCTTCAGTTCAATGCCGGTGGTGGGATGGCGGTCGTATTTCTTCAGCTCCTCGTCGTGGCCCTGTCCGGCGATCTTGCCGGTGTCCAGATCGAACCGCATGGTGATGCCGCCCCGGCCCATGTTATCAAAGGCCATGCCGCCGGTGCCCGCCTTGCAGGCGGCGTAGATCACCAGCGGCTCGCCGTCCTTCACGAAGGTGGCCACGCGGATGCAGTTGATGGAATCCGGATGCAGCGCCGCCGCCTGGGGATGCTGGCGGATGACCTCCTCGCAGATGCCGAACCGCTTCTCCGGCTGCTTCACATAGGCCCACATGGCCTCCAGATCGGCGAAATCCTTCTTGTACAGCTTCTCGATGCCGCTGCCGCAGTCCCCGTCGATGGGCTTGACGATCACGGCGTCCTTGTCCGCCATAAACGCCTTGAACTGCTCCAAATCCGCCTTGAACAGATTCAGCGCCTCGCGGCCCATCAGGGGCCGGAACTTCTCAAAAAAGGCGTTCTTGTCGTTGAAAATGGCGGCGTCGGTGCGGTTGTTCACCCGCTTGACGAAGGCGGCGGAGCGCACGCGGGTCAGATAGGTGGCCCGCTCGGCATCGCTCAGGTCGTAAAACTCGAACATCATATAGTCCGTCGGGCCTGCACCGTAGCGCTTGGCGCACCGCAGCATGTCGGTGAACAGCGCTGTCGTGGGCTTGCCGCAGATGGCGTGTGCCTTTTCGGCGGTCTGCCAGATGCGGCGCAGCGGCACGCTCTTGGCCGCCTGACGAATGGAGCTCAGTTTCATAAAGGCAAAACATCCTTTCATAACAGGTGCTTATCATTATACCTGTTTCTTCAAAAAAGAAAAGCCCCCACAGGAAATTTTCTGCCTGCGACCCATGAAAAATACGAAAGGCAGCAATAACGCCAGAAGATTTTTCTAAAAATTTTGATCATTCCTCTTGACAGGTGTATGACGTCGTGGTATAAGCGTACTAGTACGTTTAATACACTACACTCGGAAGGAGTGACCCATATGATCCATCTGGACTATCGGGACAGCCGCCCCATCTACGAGCAGGTGAAGGACAGCCTGCGCCGGCTGATGGTCACCGGTGTCTTGGCGCCCGGCGACAAGCTGCCGTCGGTGCGGTCCATGGCCTCGCAGCTGTCCATCAACCCCAACACCATCCAGCGTGCCTACGCCGAGCTGGAAGCCGAGGGCTATGTGGTGTCCGTCACAGGCAAGGGAAGCTTTGTGGCGGAGGGAGACACCCAGAATACCGCCCGCAAGGCCGAGCTGACCGGCAAGCTGAAGCCCGTTTTGGAGGAGCTGCGGAACCTCGGCATGACCCGCGAGGAGCTTTTGCAGCTCTGGGAAGGAGAGAAGAAGTAATGTTAGAAGCAAAAAACGTCGTCAAGAGCTTTGACGGCTTCCGTGCACTGGACGACGCCTGCCTGACCGTTCCCAAGGGCGCGGTATACGGCCTTGTGGGCCCCAACGGCGCAGGCAAATCCACCATCATCCGCCATTTCACCGGCGTGTACCGGCCCGACAGCGGCTCCCTGACGCTGGAGGGACAGCCCATCTATGAAAACCCCGCCGTCAAGCGGCGCATCTGCGTGATCCCCGACGACTGGTTCTATTTCTCCCAGTGGTCCATCCGGGAGATGGCCCGGCTCTATAAGGGCATGTACCCCACCTTCAGTCAGGAGCGCTACGACAAGATGCATGAGGTGTTCCCGCTGGACGACCGCCAGATGATCCGCCGTATGAGCAAGGGCATGCAGAAGCAGGCCGCCTTCTGGATTACCATGAGCTGCATGCCGGAGTACCTGATCCTTGACGAGCCGGTGGACGGCCTTGACCCCGTGATGCGCCGTCAGGTATGGTCGCTGCTGCTGGGCGACGTGGCCGAGCGCGGCACCACCGTGCTGGTGTCCAGCCACAACCTCCGCGAGCTGGAGGACGTGTGCGACCATGTGGGCATCATGAACAAGGGCAAGGTGCTGCTGGAGCGCAGCCTCAGCGACCTGCAGGACAACACGGTGAAGCTGCAGGTGGCCTTCGGCGGCGACGAGCCGGAGATGCCCGCCGCGCTGGACGTTCTGCATCACGAGAAGATCGGCCGCGTACACACCTACATCGTCCGCGGCAACCAAAACGACATTCTGGCGCAGGTCTCGGCCCTCCAGCCCATCCTGCTGGAGGCCATCCCCCTGACGCTGGAGGAGATCTTTATTTACGAGTTGGGAGGTGCCGATTATGCGGTTCATGATATCGTCCTCTGACCGGGCGCTGGCCCGCTCCGACCTCCGCCGGTTCTGGCCGCTGCTGTTCGGCTATGCGGCCGTGTGGCTGTGCGCCCTCCCGCTGGCCCTGTGGAACAAGCGGGACTGGGCCTACGATCCCAAGAACATGGTGGCGACCATGGATAATCTCAACGACCATCTGTGGGGCTGCACCGCAGCCGCACCCATCGTGTCCGCCTGCTTCACCGTGCTGCTGGCCATGGCGCTGTTTGCCTATCTGATGAACAGCCGCAGCACGGGCCTGATGCATTCCCTGCCCATCACCCGGGGCCGCCAGTTCGCCGTACATTTCACTGTGGGCGTGCTGATGTTCACCGTCGTGCATGTGGCCGCCGCGCTGCTGTCCCTGCCGGTGCAGGCCGGATACGGCGTCATTGACATGCGGGGTACGCTGGAATGGCTGGCAGTGGCGGAGCTGACGAGCCTGTTCTTCTTTGCGCTGGCCTCTGCCTGCGCCATGGTCACCGGCTGGCTGCTGGCCATTCCTGTGATCTACGCCGGTATCAACTTCATGTTTGCCGCCTTTTATCTGCTGTTCGCCTTTGTGGCGCAGCTCTTCATCTGGGGCTTTGAGGGCAGCGGCTGGCCCACTTGGATCGACTGCCTGACGCCTGTTGTCCGGCTGTTCCGCAAGATCCGCGACGGCGAGAGCACGCTGGTCGCGGGCGCCGAGGACGGCTGGTATGAGACGCACCTGTCCGCCTCCGGCTGGACGACGTTGCTGGTCTATACCGCGGTTGCCGTGGCGCTGATCCTCCTTACCTATCTGCTCTACCGCGCCCGCCACAGCGAGACCGCCGGCGACGCCATCGTGTTCCCGTGGCTGCGGCCCATTGTGCTGTACGTCATCTCTCTGGCCGGCGGCATCGGTCTGGGCATCCTGCTTTGGTATCTGGTGTCCAACGCCGAGAGCATCTATGTCCTGCTGGTATGCCAGATCATAACGGGCCTGATCGTCTACTTCGGCGTTCAGATGCTGCTGCAAAAATCCTTTAAGGTGTTCACCCGCCGGGGCTGGCTGGGTGCGGCGGCGCTGGCTGTGGTGCTGGCGGTCATCACGCTGGTGGTCCGCTTCGATGTGTTCGGTCTGGGCAAATATGTCCCCGATGCGGACCGGATCGAAAGCGTCGATGTAAGCACCTACTATGAGCTTCCCTCGGTGCGCGACCTGTCCTATCCGGACGGTCTGGAAAAGCTGACGGCGCTCCATCGCGCCATACTGGAGCAGGGCCCGTCCACTCTGGACGAGATCGACCAGGCTGCCAGCAGTACCTCCCGTGACGCGATAACGTTCAGCGTCTCCCTTGACTATACCATGAAGGACGGCAGCACCTTCCACCGCACCTATTATCAAGTCGTCCGGCGGGGCACGCCGCTGTACGAGGCGTACAATGCGTTCTTTAACGAGCCCTCCGTGCGCAAGGCCAGCACCGAGACCCGCTATGCCCTTATGGAGATCGACCCCACCGCCATCACCGGCGGCTGGTTCAATAACTACAAGCAGGAGAATGACAGCTCCATTGAGCTGAGCGGCGCACAGGCCCGCCAGCTGTATCTGGCGCTGGCACGGTACCTCAACGTCCGTCAGGAAAGAGAGATCGACGTGATCGCAACACGGTCTGCTTCCGGGGAGCGCGATTGCAGCTTCTATCTGGGGTTCGTCTATCAGGATAAGAGCGTCGTCGGCACAAACGGCACGGCCTCCGATAACACGGATAGTTGGGACATTGATCTGCTGCCCGGCGACTGCACCGAGGTGCTCGACCTGCTGGTGTCCTTCGGTCTGGCGGAGACCACCGACGAGCTGCTGTTCGACTAAGAGCTTCATGCGGTGCTGACGAAACGCCGCGTATCACAACCACATACACCCGATGGGGTGGGCAAAATGCCCACCCCTCCGCGAAGCGCACCCATTTTCCGTCTTGACGGCACAAAGGAGGCCGTATCCCATGACTACCTTACAGATCATCAATCTCGCCATTATGCTGGCGTTTTTCCTCTGCTATTCCTATCAGTTCTTCTATATCCCCGTGGCGTGGTGGAAAAAGGACGCGCCTCACCGTGAGCCGGTGCCCCACCGCATTGCCGTGCTGATCGCCGCCCGCAACGAGCAGGCCGTCATCGGCAACCTGATCGACAGCATCCGGGCGCAGGACTATCCCGCCGACAAAGTGGATATCTTCGTGGTGGCTGACAACTGCACCGATCTGACCGGTACGGTGGCCGGTGCCCACGGCGCGACGGTCTATTTCCGCAGTAACACGACGCAGGTGGGCAAGGGCTACGCCCTGCAATACCTGCTGCGCTGCATCGAGGACGATTACGCCCCCTATGACGGCTATCTGGTGCTGGACGCCGACAACGTGCTGTCCCCCGACTATATCACCGAGATCAACAAGACATTCTCCGATGGCTACGAGATCGTCACCAGCTACCGCAACTCCAAGAACTACGGCGACAACTGGATCAGCGCCGGTTACGCCCTGTGGTTCCTGCGGGAGAGCCGCTACCTCAACGGCGCCCGGTGCCGTCTGGGCAGCTCCTGCGCCGTCAGCGGCACGGGCTTCCTGTTTTCCCGCAGGATTCTGGAGAAGTGCGGCGGCTGGAACTTCTTCCTGCTGACCGAGGATATCCAGTTCACCATCGCCAACGTCATCCGCGGCGAGCGTGTGGGCTATTGCCCCACCGCTGTGCTGTATGACGAGCAGCCCACCACCTTCCGCCAGTCCTTCCGCCAGCGGCTGCGCTGGTCCCGGGGCTATTTGCAGGTGTTCGGCCGCTACGGCACGTCCCTGTTCCGGGGCATCTTCCGGGGCAGCTTCTCCTGCTTCGATATGACCATGAACATCATGCCCGCGGCGGTGCTGTCCGGCGCTTCCATCGCGGTGAATCTGGGCGCGGCCATCTATAACTGCTTCAACGGCGGCGACTGGACGATTTTGGCCGCGTGCCTGCTGCAAACCTTCCTGAGCCTGTATCTTACCGTGTTCGTGCTGGGCGTCATCACCACCATCACCGAGTGGGACAATATCTATTGCTCCGCCACCAAGAAGGTGTGGTACGCCATCACCTTCCCGGTGTTCATGTTCACCTATATCCCTATCGTCATTGTCTCTCTCTTCCACAACCCTGCGTGGCAGCCCATTCATCACAGCCGCAGCGTGGACCTCAAACAGATCTGCGCCGGTAAGTAAGGGGCGGCCAAAGGGGCGGCGGGTGTCACACTCGCCCGCCGTCCCACCTCAAAATTACGCCACTTCGGCAGTGGCTGCTTTTTTTGCGCTTTTTTCGGAAAATCAACATCATTTAGGAGTGAATATCATGGAAATTTTGGAAGTAAACGACCTGCGAAAGGTCTATACCACCCGCTTCGGCGGCCAGTCCGTGGAGGCGCTGCGCAGCGTCACCTTTGCCGTGGAGCAGGGCGAATATGTGGCCGTCATGGGTGAATCCGGCTCCGGCAAGACCACGCTGCTGAACATTCTGGCGGCGCTGGATAAGCCCACCTCCGGTCAGGTGCTGCTGGAGGGCCGGGACATCGGCAAGGTGAAGGAGTCCGACATGGCCGCCTTCCGCCGGGATCATCTGGGCTTTGTGTTTCAGGATTTCAACCTGCTGGATACCTTCACGCTGGAGGACAACATCTATCTGCCGCTGGTGCTGGCCGGGAAGAAATACCCGGAGATGCACCGGACGCTGGTGCCGCTGGCCAGTGAACTGGGCATCGAGAAGCTGCTGAAAAAGTACCCCTATGAGGTGTCCGGCGGCCAGAAGCAGCGTGCCGCTGTGGCCCGCGCCATGATTACCCGGCCCCGCATCCTGCTGGCCGACGAGCCCACCGGCGCACTGGATTCCAAGTCCACCGACGAGCTGCTGGGCCTGTTCTCCCGCCTGCACGCCGACGGCCAGACCATCCTCATGGTGACCCACTCCGTCAAGGCTGCCAGCCACGCCGGGCGTGTGCTGTTCCTGAAGGACGGGCAGGTGTTCCACCAGCTCCGCCGGGACGGCGACACCGACGCGCGGTTCTACCAGCGGATCTCCGACGCGCTGACGGCGCTGACAACGGGCGGTGACGCGCAATGAGCCTGTACACCCGTCTGGCGTGGGACGGCATCCGCAAAAACGGAAAGCTGTACCTGCCCTATATTCTCACCTGCGTGGGCATGGTGACCATGTATTATATGATGAGCGAGCTGTGCGACAGCGACCTGCTGCGCTATATGAAGGGCGGCGGCGCGTCCCACATCATTCTGGGCCTCGGCTCCTGGGTCATTGCCGTGTTCTCGGCCCTGTTTCTCTACTACACCTATTCCTTCCTGATCCGGCGGCGGCAGAAGGAGTTCGGCCTCTACCATGTGCTGGGGCTGGGCAAGCGGCACATCGCCCTGCTGTGCGTCATCGAAACGGCCATGACCGCCGTGATCGCACTGGTCGCGGGTCTCGCCATCGGCGTGGGGGTGTCCTTCGCCGTGGAGCTGGGACTGCGCGCCTCCATGGAGGCGGAGATGGACTTCCACTTCTCGGTGAATCCGGCCATTCTCCTGCAAACGGTGCTGGTCTATCTGGCCATCTTCGCCCTGACGCTGCTGAGCACGCTGGTGAAAATAGGCCGCGGCACCGCCATGTCCCTGCTGCACAGCGAAAGCTACGGCGAAAAGCCCCCCAAGGGCAACCTGTTTGTGGCCATACTGGGCGCTGTGCTGCTGGCGGTGGCCTATGTCATGGCGGTGTCCATTCAGGATCCGCTGAAGGCGCTGGGCATGTTCTTTATCGCGGTCATTCTGGTGATCCTTGCCACCTATCTGCTGTTCATCGCCGGCAGCGTGGCGTTGTGCCGGATGCTGCAAAAGAACCGCAGCTATTACTATCAGCCCCGCCACTTTGTGTCGGTGTCCTCCATGGCCTACCGTATGAAGCGCAACGGCGCGGGCCTTGCATCCATATGCATTCTGGCCACCATGGTGCTGGTAATGCTGTCCTCCTCCGCCTGTCTGTACTTCGGCGCGGAGGACAGCCTGAACGCCACCTATCCCAACGAATTTGATGTGACCGTCTGGACCCACGACGCCGCGTCGCTGCCGAAGCTGGAGGAGACGCTGAATGCGGTAGGCGCACCCTACGGTGTGGCCATCGGGGAAATGGGTACGGTAACGCGGGACGTGGGCGAGCTGGAATGGTCGGCGGAGTTTGACACCGGCCTTTCCGCGGAGCAGCAGCTGGCGCTGGGCCGCGCCATCGGGGAGGCCCTGAGCGGCTCGGGCGAAACATGGGGCTATTCCTACACGCTCCGTGCGGAGGCCGCCGACGATTTCTACGGCACCTACGGCAGTCTGTTTTTCATCGGTATCGTGCTAAGCGTCATGTTCGTCTGCGCGGCGGTGCTGATCATCTACTACAAGCAGCTGTGCGAGGGCTATGAGGATCAGCCCCGGTTCGCCATCATGCAGAAGGTGGGCATGACGGCGGCGGATATCCGCCGCAGCGTCAACGCCCAGCTGCTGACGGTGTTCTTCCTGCCGCTGGCGGGCGCGGCGCTGCATATGGCGTTCGCGTTTCCCATGATCCGGCGGATGCTGCTGCTCTTCGAGCTGCATAACACGGGGCTGTTTGTGGCCACGGTGCTCATCAGCTTCGCGGTGCTGGCGGTGGTGTATACGCTGGTGTATAAGGCTACGTCCAACGCCTACTACCGCATCGTAAAGGGCAGCGTATAAGGAAAAAGCTCCTGACCGTGAGGTCAGGAGCTTTTTGACTTGGGAAAAGGTACTTACTTCTGAGCAGCCAGAGCCTTGTTGGCCTCAGCCATTTCCTCGAAGAAACCGGCGTGCTTCTTGGCAACGATGGCCTTGATGACCAGCAGGGTCGCGACCATCAGGACGCAGGCGATGATCAGGCAAATCACCACGTTCTGGATCAGACCGGCCAGAATGAAGCTGACGAACGCCACACCGGAAACGGTCAGAGCATAGGGCAGCTGGGTGAACACGTGGTTCAGGTGGAAGCAGTGGGCACCGGCAGAAGCCATGATGGTGGTATCGGAGATTGGGGAGCAGTGGTCGCCCATAACGCCGCCGGAGCAGGCAGCAGCCAGACCGATGGTACACAGGATGGGCTGGGTGTTGTAGTCAAAGACCTGAACAACAATGGGGGCCATGATGCCGATGGTGCCCCAGGAGGTACCGGTGGCGAAACCGATGGCAGCGCCGATGATGAAGATCACAGCAGGCAGGAACTTGGCCAGATCGCCAGCGCCAGCCATGGCGTTGACGACGAAGTTAGCGGAGTACATGCCCCAACGGGTCAGGCCGCACAGCGTCCAGGCGAAGGTCAGGATCAGGATGGGGGAGATCATCTGGATAAAGCCATTGGGAACGGACTCGAAGGACTTCTCGAAGCCGATGGAGCCGCGCAGCCAGAAATAGATGAAGGTGAACACCAGAGCGACCATGGAGCCGATGGCCAGACCGGCGCCGGAGGAAGCGTTGGAGAAAGCGCCCATGAAGTCATGGAAGTACTCGCTCTCGCCATCGTAGTAGCCGCCGGTGTAGATCAGGCCGACGATGCAGGTGGCGATCAGCACGATAACGGGCAGCAGCAGGTCCAGAACGGAGGACTTGCCCTTGGAGCCGACTTCGTAATCGTCAGCACCCTCGAAGGGACGCTCGGGAGTGGTGAACAGGTCGCCCTTGACCTGAGCATTGTACTCGTGGGTCAGCATGGAGCCGAAGTCGATGTTCAGCAGAGAAATGACCACGATCATCAGCAGGGTCAGCAGGCAGTAATAGTTCCAGGGGATCTGCTTGATAAACATCTCGATACCGCTGACGGAGTCGGAGTTCACGTAACCGGAAACGGCAGCAGCCCAGGAGGACACGGGAGCGATCATGCAGACGGGAGCGGCGGTAGCGTCGATGACGTAGGCCAGCTTCGCGCGGGAGATGTGATGGGACTCAGTGACGGGACGCATAACAGCGCCGACGGTCAGGCAGTTGAAATAGTCGTCGATGAAGATCAGCACGCCCAGCAGCATGGTCATCAGCTGCGCACCGGCGCGGGTCTTAACAGCCTTCTTGGCCCAGCGGCCGAAAGCCTCGGAGCCGCCGGTCTTGTTCATCAGGTCGACCATGATGCCCAGGACCACCAGGAACACGATGATGGCGATGTTGCCGCTGTCGGAAACGGTGGTGACGATACCGTTGTCACCCTCGACCAGCTGGACGACGGTCTCCCAGGGATGGAAGTTGCTGACCAGCAGAGCGCCAACCAGGCAGCCCAGGAACAGGGAAGAATACACTTCCTTGGAGATCAGGGCCAGCACGATGGCGACGATGGGGGGCAGCAGGGACCAGAAGGTGCCTGCGAAGGGAGTGGTGGCCTCGATCATTTCGCCATCAACTTCCAGCGTAGGCATGGGAGCGCCCTTGAATGTGATGCCGAGAATGGCCAGCAGCACGACAAAGACACCCAGCGCTACGAAATACGCAATTTTGGTGCTTTTCTTTTCCATTATGAGATTTACCTCCTCATGATTTATGGTTCTCTCATTTTATAGGTTCTTAACGGTATTGTCAAGTTCTTGCGTTTTTTTCAGTTCTTTCAACAAGTTTTTATCAAGAAGTTTGACTGTTTTCACAAATTGTTCACACTTGCGCAAAAAAGAGGCATTTTCTCATATCTGGAGACGGAAAAGGCGCAGAAAAGACGCCGGAGCGGTCGCTCCGGCGTCTTTGGGATGTAAAATTTTTCTCAGGCTTCCAAAAATTTTAGAAGAAGAAGGATTTGATCTGGCCGTACAGCACCAGCAGCAGTCCCAGCGGGGTAACATATCTGATGCAGAAGCGGTAGAACTTGTACATGGTGAACTTGTTGCCGCATTGCTCGACCTCGTCCTTTACAAATTCAGTACCGATCTCATAAGCTACCATGAAGGTCATCAGCAACGCACCCAGCGGCATCATGATACCCTCCGAAATGCAATCCCAGAAGTCCAGCCAGTCAGCAGCCCACGTCTTGGGTTCCGCAATACCCAGCAGATCCGCCGGGGAGATACCGGTCGTGCCCAGCGCGTCCGCACACACGAGGATACAGCCGAGGGCAACAGCGGCGGCGGCGATCAGGGTGTAGGGCTTGCGCTTGTCGCCCTTACCCTCGTCACGGGCTCTGTCGCAGAAGTGAGCCACGACGACCTCCAGCAGGGAGATGGAGGAGGAGATGGCGGCAAACACCACCAGCAGGTAGAACAGGATACCGAAGATGGGACCCATGCTGCCCATGCGGCTGAACACGTTCTGCATGGTGACGAACAGCAGGCCGGGGCCGCCCAGATCGCCATTGGGGTCGAGGGCGAAGCGGCCGGGCAGCACGCACAGCGCCGCCATGAAGGCCACAATGGAGTCCATAATCACGATCAGCAGACCGTTCTTCTGGATGTTCTCCTTTCTATCCAGATAGGAGCCGTAGGTGATCATGGCGCCCATGCCCAGAGACAGAGAGAAGAACATCTGACCGCCGGCGGTCGCGAATACCTGGAAAATGTTGGGGGCTTTTTCGATCACGCCGTTCGCAACAGCCCAGCCGGGGATAAACATGTACTTCAGGCCGTTCACAGCGCCGGGCAGGGTGCAGGCGCGGATAATGCAGATCAGCAGGGCCACGAACAGCGCGGGCATACCGATGGAGCAGACCTTCTCGATACCGCCGCCCACGCCGCCGAGGACGATAATCATGGTCAACGCCACGAAAATCAGGCCGTAGATAATGCCCTCAGTGGGGTTGGCGATCAGGGCCGCCCACGCCTCCTTGCCGACGGACGTGCCGTTAGCCAGCGCCGTATCGGCAAAGACATTTGATCCGAAGCCTGCGTTGAACAGGTCGCCCACGTTCAGGACGACGTACTTGATGCAATAGCCGCCCAGCGCGCAGTAGAAGAACAAAATGAAAAACGCGGAGGCGATACCCAGCCAGCCCATCCATTTGAACTTCTTGGAGACGATCTTATACGCCTCGACCGCGCCCTTACCGGTCTTACGACCCATGGCCAGCTCGCTGATCATAACAATAAATCCGCAGGTAACGCCCAGAAAAATGTAGACCAGCAGGAATGTAAAGCCGCCGTTGGCACCCATCTTGTAGGGAAAGCCCCAGATGTTGCCCAGGCCGACCGCCGAACCGACAGCAGCCATCAGGAATCCAAAATTGGATCCAAAGCCTTTTCTTTCTTCCATTGTTTTCTCTCCTTACTACTTAGTTACCGTCCGGGGAAAATTACGGTGTACTGAGAGTTTACTATGTCTCCGGGCGGCTGTAAATAAGGCGGAGACGTTCTTAACGTGGCTGTTGCGCGGGGGTGTTTTTCCTTTATCCTCCCCTTATAAAAATTCCGTTATTTGTGAACAAAATCACAAAAAGGCCCCCGTTTGACACGGAGGTCTTTTGTCAAAAGTATGTATTTCGCGCCGGGCGAAAACTGGAAATTCAGTCGCCCTCCCGCATGCGATAGCCCACGCCCACCTCGGTAAACAGATACTCGGGATGACTGGGATCCTTCTCGATCTTGCGGCGGATATTGGCCATGTTGACGCGAAGGATCTGGTTGTCGGTCTTGGCCTTGGGGCCCCACAGCTCGCGGATGATGAAGTCGTAGGTCAGCACCTTGCCGGCGTATTTGCCCAGCAGCGCCACGATCTTATACTCGTTGACGGTGAGCTTGGCGTTCTCGCCGTGCATCAGCACCTGATGCTTGTCATAGTCGATGGTCAGGTCGCCGGTGGTGAACTTGCCGGACTGGGCGATCTGGGGATCGGACAGGGTGGTGCGGGTATGGCGGATGGCCGTGCGGATGCGGGCCAGCAGCTCGGAGGTGCCGAAGGGCTTGGAGATATAGTCGTCGGCGCCATAGTCCAGCGCCTCCACCTTATCATGCTCATGGTGCCGGGCAGAGACCACCACCACCGGCAGACTGGACCACTTGCGGACGGATTTCAGCACCTCGATGCCGTCCATATCCGGCAGACCCAGATCCAGCACGATCAGGTCGGGACAGTGGGAGGAGATCATGGTCAGCGCCTCCTCACCATTGCGTACAACGATGGTGTCATAGCCGTTGGCTGTCAGGATCATGGAGATGAAGTTGCTGATGCTCTGCTCATCCTCTACGATCAAAACCTTGTCTTTAATTTTCATGGGCTTCCTCCTCCATTGGTAATTCTATCACAAACCGTGCCCCGCCATGGCGGGAGACGTTTTCGCCGCGAATGGTGCCGTCATGGGCCTGCATCACCGTCTTGCAGACGGACAGGCCAATGCCCATGTTGCGCTTGCGGTCGCCCTGCTGGCTCTGGTGGGCGCTGCTGTCAAAGAGATTATCCAGCTTGTCGTGGGCGATGCCCACGCCGTTGTCCTCCACGGTGATGCGGGCCATATTATCATGCCGCTCCAGCGTCACGTCGATCTCCGTGGCGCCCTCGCCGTGGATGGCGGCATTTTCCAGCAGGTTCAGCAGCACCTGCTCGATCAGCAGCTCATCCATAGGCACCAGCAGCACCTCCTGCGGCAGATGGACATGCACCGGCAGCCGGTTGCCCCGGCTGGTGAACTTGGCCACCGCGCCCTCGATGACCTCCTCGGCCACCGCCAGCGTCTTGGTGACCTTGGTGTCGTCGCCCTGCGCGCCGATGCGGGTGATGGACAGCAGGTTCTCCACGATGCGGATCAGCCAGCGGGCATCCTCGTTGGCGGCGGACACCAGCTGGTGACGCTGCTCCGTCGTCAGCGTCTCCTCCTGCTCCAGCAGCACGTCGGTGGCGCCTACAATGCCGGTCAGCGGCGTGCGGATGTCGTGGGACACCGCCCGCAGCAGATTGGAGTGTATCCGCTCCCGCTCCGCCTCACGCTTCAGTACCTCTACCTGCTTGGCGCGGCTGGTCAGCATACCGGTGACCACCGAAATGAACATCATGACCACGAAGGTCAGCGGGAAGCCCGCCAGCGTGAAGCTGATCTCCCAGTATGGCGCGGTAAACACATAGTCCACGCACAGCACGCCGGTGACGGCGATGAGGATGCTGAATAGATACCCGTCTGTCAGCAGCGCCGTCAGGAACACGTCCAGAAAGAAGATGACAGCCACATAGCTGGTGTCGTTCTGGGTATCCACCGACCGCAGCAGCAGACACAGCACCACCGTGACGAAAAACAGTGCGGCGGAAACGATAAAATCCTTTCCGGAATACAGCAGCGAGCTGTGAAATATCTTTTTCTTCTTCGTCCATTGTCCCGGCCACGGGATCTTCCATTTTTTCACGCGCACCCCTCCCCTGCGCCAGACTCCGTAATTATCTTGTATTGTATCACAGATTTCTGTTAATGTACCGTTAAAATATCGTTAAGAGAGGCCTTTTCTCCAATTTTTTACAGGGCCTTTATGGCCCTTCCGGCCGCGAAAAACCGGCCCCTGCCCGCAGGCATGGCCGGTTTTGTCGAACCGTGTATCTTTATGGAGAAAACTCCCGATAAAAAGCAAATCGCCACGGCACCGATGTGTCGTGGTTCCTTCGTAAGTGGGGATCATTACCGCTCGCTGGGCTGCCAATCGCAATCCGCGAAGATCATGTCGTCCAGATCACCCGTGATGAACTTGTTCAGCATCGTACATATCACGCTCCTTTCCTATCTCGATTTTACACTCGTATTATATGCGCTCTCCTCTCTTTTTGCAAGCTTCAATTTAGACGTATTTCACAATTTTATGTCGCTTGTTTTTGTCAATTTGCACAGTGCCTCTTGCGTTTTCACTTGAGACACATTATAATATAGAGTGGAATTTTAGGTTAACGCGGGGGTCGCGTATGAAAGAGTTTATTGCGGGACAATTTGATATTGCCGTCATCGGTGCGGGCCACGCCGGCATCGAGGCGGCGCTGGCCGCGGCGCGGCTGGGACTGGAAACGGTGTGCTTTACCATCAATCTGGACGCGGTGGGCAACATGCCCTGCAATCCGGCCATCGGCGGCACGGGAAAGGGCCATCTGGTGCGGGAGCTGGACGCCCTTGGCGGCGAGATGGCCAAGGCGGCGGACAAAGCCTGCATCCAGTACCGGATGCTGAACCGGGGCAAAGGCCCCGCCGTATGGTCGCTGCGGGCGCAGGCCGACCGCCGGGAGTATCAGAAGGTGATGAAGCACACGCTGGAGCGTCAGCCCCACCTGACGGTGCGCCAGGGCGAGGTGGCGGACATCCGGGCGGAGGACAGCCATGTGTCGCAGGTGGTGCTGCGGACGGGCGCGGTATTCAACGTGAAGGCCGCCGTCATCTGCTCCGGCACCTACCTCCACGGGCGCACCATCATCGGCGAGTGCATCGAAGAGAGCGGCCCCGACGGCATGCACGCCGCCATGGCGCTGACGGAGCGCCTACTGGCGCTGGGACTGCCCCTGCGGCGGTTCAAGACCGGCACGCCGCCACGGGTCAACGCCCGGACGGTGGACTTTTCCAAAATGGAGCTTCAGGAGGGTGACCCCTCTCCCCTGCCCTTCAGCTTCGAGACGGCGCAGCCGCCGGAGAACCGGGCGGTGTGCTATCTCACCTACACCAACGAGGAGACTCACCGGATCATCCGGAAGAATCTGGATCGCAGCCCCATTTACAGCGGCGTCATTGAGGGCGTCGGCCCACGGTACTGCCCGTCCATTGAGACGAAGGTGGTGCGCTTTGCCGACAAGCCCCGGCACCAGCTGTTTATCGAGCCTATGGGTCTGGACACGGAGGAGCTGTACATTCAGGGCTTCTCCTCCTCCCTGCCGGAGGAAATTCAAATTCAAATGCTGCACACGGTGGCGGGGCTGGAGCACGCGGTGATGACCCGGCCCGCCTACGCCATCGAGTATGACTGCATCGACCCGCTGGCGCTGAAACCCACGCTGGAGACGAAGGCCGTGGCGGGACTGTACGGCGCGGGACAGTTCAACGGCTCCTCCGGCTATGAGGAGGCGGCGGTGCAGGGCTTTGTGGCGGGCGTCAATGCGGCGCTGGCGCTGCTGGGCCGTGAGCCGTTGGTACTGAAGCGCAGCGAAAGCTACATCGGCACCCTTATCGACGATCTGGTGACGAAGGGCACCGAGGAGCCCTACCGCATGATGACCAGCCGCTCGGAGTACCGGCTGGTGCTGCGGCAGGACAACGCCGACCAGCGGCTGACGGCCATCGGCCACCGCATCGGCCTTGTCAGCGACGAACGGCTGGCGGCGGTGGAGGCCAAGTACGCCGCCGTGGCGCAGGAGATCAAGCGTCTCGCGCGCACCGGCATCCCCGGCAGCGACGCGCTGAACGCCCTGCTGGCGGAGCGGGGCACCACCCCCGTCAACGACGGGTGCCGCCTCATCGACCTGCTGCGTCGGCCCCAGCTCAGCTACGCTGACCTGCGGGCCTTCGACCCCGCGCCGCAAGAACTGGCGGCGGACGTGGTGGAGCAGGTGGAGATCACCGTGAAGTACGAGGGCTACATCCAGCGGCAGCAGAAGCAGGTGGAGGAATTTGAGCGTTTGGAGCGCCGCCTGCTGCCGGAGGATATGGACTATGACCACATTCAGGGCTTGCGGCTGGAGGCACGGGAAAAGCTCAGCGCCATACGGCCCCGCAGTCTGGGACAGGCCGGGCGCATCTCCGGCGTATCCCCCGCCGACATGGCGGCGCTGATGATCTACTTGGGCAAGTAAGGAGGGCGAAGCGATGAAGGTCTATGATCTGACCCACACCATCAAAAACGACATGCCGGTGTATCCCGGCACGGAGCAGCCGAAGCTGACCACCGCCTGCACCATCGAAGCGGCGGGCTATCGGGAGACGCTGCTGCACATGTTCTCCCACACCGGCACCCACATGGACGCCCCGGCCCATATGCTGTTGGACGGCGCGGCGCTGGACAGCTACGGCGCGGACAAATTCACCGGAACAGCGGTAGTGGTAGACTGCCGGGGACAGGCGGCCATTACCCTTTCCCTGCTGCAAGGCTATGACCTGAACGGCGTGGATTTCGTGCTGTTCTGCACCGGTTGGGACAAAAAGTGGGGCAGCCCCGATTACTACGAGGGCTTCCCCTGTCTGACTCCTGACGCGGCGGCGTATCTGGCCGCGCTTCCCCTGAAGGGCGTGGGCGAGGATACCATTTCGCTGGATCCCTGCGACAGCACAGACTTCCCCAACCACATCACGCTGCTGGGTGCGGACTTCGTCAACACGGAGAATCTGACGGGGCTGGACGCCCTGATCGGCCGGCGGTTCACCTTTGTGACACTGCCGCTGAAATTTGAAAATTCTGATGGCTGCTCCTGCCGCGCCATCGCAACGGAGGAATGATACATGGGTAAGCTGCGGTTTTTGCTGGCGCTGTGGCTGGGCAAGCTGTCCATCCCGGCGCTGAAGATCACCCGTCACAACGGCACGGACTTCCCCGGCTCGCTGGCGGTGAAGGTGTGTCCCGACTTTCTGAAATATGTGGGCAAGCCGCCCATGATGGTGGCCGTCACCGGCACCAACGGCAAGACCACCGTCAGCAATATGCTGGTAGACATTCTGGAGGCGGAGGGTCACCACGTTCTCAGCAACCGGGCGGGCAGCAACATCACCTCCGGCGTGTCCACGGCGTTTATCCGCAACTGCGACCTGCTGGGCCGGGTGAAGAAGTGCGACATGGCGGTGCTGGAGATCGACGAGCGGTCGGCCCCGAAGATCTACCCCTATGTGCGGCCCAACTATATCCTCATCACCAACCTGTTCCGGGACTCCATCATGCGCAACGCCCATCCGGGGTATATCGCGGACATTCTCAGCCGGAATCTGCCCCGTGAGAGCAAGCTGATCCTCAACGCCGACGACCTCATCTCCTGCGGCGTGGCGGAGGAAAACGCGCGGTGCTATTTCGGCATCGGGCGGATGCCCTCCGATGTGACGGACTGCGTGAACCTGCTGAACGACATGCGCATCTGCCCCCGCTGTGCCGGAAAGCTGCGGTATGAGTATCGCCGCTATCACCACATCGGCCACGCCGTGTGCGAAAGCTGCGGCTTCCACTCCCCTGAAGCGGACTATCTGGCGGAGCAGGTGGACCTGCAGGCGCGTACCATGGTGGTACGGGAGAAGGACGGCGTGACCTATCCCTATGAGCTTATCACCGACAGCCTCTTCAACATCTACAACATGATGGCCGTCATCGCCGCCCTGCGGCAGCTGGGCCTGAGCCATGAGACCATCCGGAATCGGTTTGCCGGAACGAAGATTCTGGAGAGCCGCCTGTCCGAGGAGAAGATCGGCGGCGTCAACGTGATCATGCAGATGTCCAAGGACAAGAACGCGCTGGCGTGCAGCCGGAACTTTGACTATATCCAGTCCAAGCCGGGCCGCAAGGAGCTGCTGGTGATGATGAACTGCATGGGCGTGTCCAAAAACTGGTCGGAAAATCCCAGTTGGATGTACGACACGGACTTCGAGTTCCTGAACCATGACGACATCGTGCAGCTGGTGTGCGCCGGGCCGCGGGCGCGGGACTATAAGCTGCGGCTGCTGCTGGCGGGCATCCCGGAGGAGAAAATTTTTCTGGAGGACGACGAGTTCAAGGCGCTGGACAAGCTGTATCTGACGCCGGGCGACGATGTGTATATCCTGTACGGCGTGGACGGCACGCCACTGGCCTTCCGGGTGAAGGCGAAGCTGAAGGAAAAGCTGCTGGCGAAGGGAGGTCTGGCACAATGAGAGCGGAAATTCTATTCCCGGAGGTGTGCAACCTCTACGGCGACTTGCAGAACATCTACTATCTGAAGCGGTGCTGCCCGGCGCTGGAGATCGTGGAGACCGACCTCAAGTCCAAACCCGCCTTTCTGGACGGGGACGTGACGCTGGTGTTCATGGGTTCTACCACGGAGCAGGGCTTACAGCTGGCGGCGGACGCCCTGCGGCCCTATCGGAGGGCCATCGCGGAAAAAGTGGACGCGGGACAGCTGTTTCTGGCCACCGGCAACGCGCTGGACATTCTGGGCGATGCCATCGACAGCGACATGGCACCCCGTATCGAGGGGCTGGGCCTGCTGCCCACCCGTGCGGAGTACCACATGATGCGGCGGCACAACAGCTACTATGTGGGCAAGTTCGGCGACATGGACATCGTGGGCTTCAAGAGCCTGTTCGGCCACTCCCACGGCGCGGGCCAGCCGCTGTTCGACACGGTGAAGGGCGTGGGCCGGGACGGCGAGGAAGGCTCCGGCGAGGGCTTCCGCCGGGGCGGACTGATGGCGACGTATCTCATCGGGCCGCTGCTGATCCTGAACCCGCCCCTTTGCAAGTGGCTGCTGCGGGAGATGGGCGTACCCTCCGACGCACTGGCCTTCGAGGAGGCCGCCATGGACAGCTATCAAAAGCGTGTGGCGGAGTTCATGGAACCGGGGAGAAGCTGGAAATATTGAAGAAACCGGCATGAAATCTTCGATTTCATTGCCAACAGGAATTGCAACAGGCCCGTTTTGCGGTGCAAAATGGGCCTGTTTGCGTAGCTCTACGCTGCGCAGACTGATTTCCGAAACGGCGGGGTGGACAATTTGGGCGGTCTTGCGGCATACTGTGACCACACCGAAAGGAGCGTGACCACATGGATACCATGAAAACAGGCAGCTATCTGGCGGCGCTGCGGAAAGACGCGGGCATGACCCAGCAGGAGGCCGCTGACCGCCTTGGCGTGTCCAACAAGACCATCAGCAAATGGGAAAGCGGCGGAGGATTTCCCGACATTGCCATCCTTCCGGCGCTGGCGGAACTGTACGGCGTTACCGCCGACGATATTCTGGCGGGCGAGACGGTGCGGCCCGCCGCCGCTCCCGGCAGCGGACAGGTGGAGCAATACCTTGCCCACCGGGGCGAGCTGCGGTGGCGCATCGGCTACGCCGTGGCGGCGCTTTGTCTGCTGACGGCGGCGCTGTTCCACGGCTATATATGGAGCTTTTTGCCGATCGCGGCGGCTGCGGCCGCACTTTGGATCGGCTGGGGCACCTGCTCCGGCGAGGGGCTGCGCCGCCGGTTGGCCATGCTGCTGCCCTGCGCCGTACTGCTGGTATGGTTCGGGCTGACCTATTTCCAGCTTGCGTTCCGGCTGGCGTCGGCGCTGATGGCCGGCTATGATAACGGACACAGCGTGGTATATCGTCTGGCCGATATGCTCGGGTGGGACCTGCTGCTGTTGCTGCTGCCGTTGGTTTATATCCTGCTGCGGGGCGCGGCGATTTTGTGGAGCGGCCAGCGTTACCTGCTGCCCCGGCCCTATTTTCAGGTCGTGGCCGCCATATGGCTGGTCTCGCTGGCGGAGGAGGCCGTCCACTGGATCGTGGCGCTACCGCCCACACTGGCCTATGCCGCTACTGACCGCCCCTCCTATTTTCAGTCCTATCAGGTGCTTTTGCAGGATTACGCCCGCACACTGACTTTCCTGCATGTGCCGAAAATCACTGCGGCGGTCACTGTTCTGGCGCTGGTCATCACGGCCATTATCAGGCGGAACAGGGCATCCGGACACAATGATAAAAAGCCGCCTTTGGCGGCATGATTTAAAAGTTTTTCACTTTTCTCTCTTATCTCTTCACTAAAAACGCGCCTGTCGCAAAAGCGACAGGCGCGTTTTTTCATATCGCTGCATAGTACATGGCGCCGATGGCCTGACCGAACTGGGCCACCGTCACCTGATGCTCCGGCAGCTGCCGCATCAGGGGCGTACACATGAGATCCTCATCCGCCGCCTCCAGCCGGAGGTCGGATACGATCTCCCGACAGCCCTCCTGCAAAAGACGGAAGCAGGCCGGGTGCTTCACGAACCGGCCAAACAGATACCGCGTATCCGTCCGGGGCCGCATCAGCCACCGCATTTCCCGGCTGATCTGGCCCACGTTCCGGCCGATCTGGCGGAACACGGACTGTGCCGCCGGATTCCCTGCCGCTGCCTGCTCCATCAAGTGGGCAAGGCAGGACTTGCGCATGTCCTCCGAGGTCTGGCGGATGGCAATGACGCCGTTCCGCTCCTCGATAAAGCCCTCCAGCAGCGCCGGATCAGCGTCATAGGCCAACCGGAAGGCCGCCGCCTGTCCCAGATACCGCCGTGCGCCGGGGAGACCGGAGTTTTCGTTGCGGGTGGAGCGCAGATCCTCCGGCGGCAGCGCCCGCTGCGGGAAGCTGCCCAGATCCAGCAGGAAGTCGTACAGCTCCACCGGCATCTCCGGAATGGTGCCGTCGCTTTCCAGATAGCCCACGCCGAAATCGGTGCCCAGCGCGTGGGCGATGACGCCGCCGGAAAAGTCCGGCTCGCCGCCGCTGAAGGCCAGCTCTGCCGCCGCCGTAAAGGCGGCGATATGGCCGTCGTTGGTCATGTGGATGGCCGCGCCGTCCCGGCAGTAGGGCCGCAGCAGCTCCACCAGAGCGCCCAGACCGGCGAAGGCCGTCTCATAGTCGATGGCGGGATTTTCCCGCATGCCCTTGGTCTTGGGGCTTTCGCCGCCCACGATCCGGTCGCGGATCACCACGTCCGGAAAGCTGACGCCCAGCACGTCCAGCGGCACGCTGGCGCTTTGGGCCACGGCGCGGACCATTTCCTCGTCGCTGGCATCCTTATCCAGCGCCGCCCGCAGCGCCGGGGTCAGTCCGGCAGCGCAGCAGGCCATCAACCGTACCAGCAATGTAATGGGGCCGGTCAGGCCCTCAGCCACCGGACTGGCGGCGGGATTCCAGTCGTATTCCTTCACGCGGACCAGACGGCCATCTACCGCCACCGTTGCTTTGATATCGGTGCCGCCGATGTCGATGCCGCAGCATACGCCGCTGCCGCACCGCTCCACCGCCTTCCGCAGCCGGGGCAGCAGGTCGCCGCCGTGCTGCGGCTCCGGCACGGCGGGAACGTAGGCGCTCCGGTCACGGACGGCGAAGGAAAACGTCCCGCCGCCGAAGGCCCGGCACAGGCGGTCAGCGATATTGATCACCTTGCCGTAGCCGCTGCGGACGGTCTCATGGACTTGAAAGATGTCGTTCAATTCGCCCAGCAAGGCCACGACCTCGGTCTCCCGCAAGTCCAGATAAAAGGCCATTTCCCGGCCGCTGAGGGCGGACAGGGTGTTGAACATGCAGGCGGTGACGTACTGCTGCACAAACTGCCGCTGTTCCGCGCCCTCCCACCGGGGGATGGGCAGGGAGAAATCCCGCCGGGTGCCGTCCGTCAGCGTCAGCTGCATGGTGACGGCCACATGATCCGGCAGCGCTTCGCAGCCCTGCCGCACATCGCTGAGCCAGACGCTCTGACCGTTCCGGGCCTGCTGTAACCATTGAGAAAGCATAAAAGTTCCTCCTGAAAGAAAGGAGCGCCGCCGGAATGGCGGCGCTCCTAGCATTAAAAAGCCTCGCAGAGTTCACGTCCGCAGACGTGAAGAATTTTAATTATTTTTCGCCGCGACATGTGCGTGGCGAAAAATACTTCTCGGCCCAGCAAGTGCCAAAGGCGCGCAGCGGGCCGCAAACCCTTCTCGAGGAAAATCGCAGATTTTCCTCGAATTTACAAGACGTGTACCTCCTCCGGGTCGAACACCAGACGGCACTCCTCGCCCACCTGATAGATGCGCTTGTTCTTGGGGTTGTGCTCCGCCAGCTTCACCAGCGTATCGCCCACCATCACATGGTAGTTCTGATAGCTGCCCATGAAGCAGGACACGATCACCTTGCAGGGCAGGCCACCCTCGTCGGCCAGATGGCCGGACTCGGGACGCAGCACCACGGTATAGGTCTCGCCCTCCTTCAGGTCGTCGCGGCCTGCCACGGCCATCTCGTGACCCTCGATGTTCAGCAGGGCGTGGGTGCCGTTATGGCCGGTCATGACGCCCTTCAGGAAGTTTGCCTCGCCGATGAAGTCCGCCACGAACTCGTTGACTGGGTGGTAGTAGATCTCCTGGGGGGTGTCCATCTGCTCCACCACACCGTTCTTCATGATGATGATGTTGTCGGAGAGGGCCATGGCCTCGGACTGGTCGTGGGTGACGTAGATGGCGGTGATGCCCACCTCCTGCTGAATGCGGCGAATTTCGGTACGCATGGAGACGCGGAGCTTGGCGTCCAGATTGCTGAGCGGCTCGTCGAACAGCAGAACGGACGGCTCGATGACCAGGGCGCGGGCCAGGGCCACACGCTGCTGCTGGCCGCCGGACAGCTGGTTGGTCATACGGCCCTCCATACCGGTCAGCTCCACCAGATCAAGAATTTTCATGACCCGCTCCTTGATCTCGTCCTTGGGAACCTTGCGCAGCTTCAGGCCGTAGGCCACGTTGTCGAACACGTTGTAGTGGGGCAGCAGCGCGTAGCTCTGGAACACCATGGCGGTATCGCGCTTGTTGGGGGTCGGGGCGTTGATGGCCTCGTCACCCAGATAAATTTCGCCCTCGTCGGGGCTTTCAAAGCCGGCGATCATGCGCAGGGTGGTGGTCTTGCCGCAGCCGGAGGGGCCCAGCAGCGTTACAAAGCTGCCCGGCTCGATGGTCAGGGAGGTATCCTTCACCGCGTAGAAGTCCTTGCCGGTCTTAGGGTCCTGATAGATCTTGGAGATATGCTCCAAGCGGACGCCTTTTTTCACTTTATCCATTTATTTGCCCTCCTTGAGCTTTCTGCTGGTGCCGAAGTACTTCATGAACAGGTTCATCAGCAGCACCGCGCCGTAGGTAATGACGATCAGGATGGTGGCGAAGGCGCAGGCCAGACTGTACGAGCCCTTTTCGGCGAATTCGTTGATCTGCACGGTGATCAGCAGGAACTGCGGCGTCACCAGCAGGATAATGGCGGAAATGGCGGTGATGCTGCGGACGAAGGCCGTCACCAGACCGCTGAGGAAGGAATCCTTAATGAGCGGCAGCGTCACGGTCATGAACACCTTGAAGCTGTCCGCGCCCATGTCATAGGCGGATTCCTCGATGGATTTGTCGATCTGCCGCAGGGCGGAGATACCGCTTCGGGTACCGGTGGGCAGCGAGCGCACCACGAACACGATAATGAGGATCAGTCCCGTGCCGTACAGGCCCTGCAGGAAGCCGGTGTTGAACACGCCGTTGGAGAAGCCGCGGATATAGCCCACGCCCAGCACCGTGCCGGGCACGGCCATGGCCAGCATGGACACCGCCTCGATAAAGCCCTTGGACTTGAACTTCCGCTTTACCACCAGATAGGAGATAATCATGCTCAACAGCGCCGTGATGGGCGCGGAGATCAGGCTCAGCACGAAGGAATCCCGGAAGGCCTGAAAACCGTGGTAGCGGGTGAACACCAGCTGGAACCACTTGCCGGTCAGGGGGAAGAACTTGAAGCCCCATGTGGGGAAGAACGCGCCGATGGGCACGCACAGGTACATGAGAATGACGAAGCTGGCGGCCAGGGCGCACAGGATGGTCAGGGGGATCTTGACGCTCTTGTCCTCGATCAGCATGCGGGCGCGGGACGCCTTACCGGTGAGGGTGGCGGCGGTCTTGCGCTCCAGATAGTACTTCTGCACGATAAACATGGCCAGCGTGATGCACAGCAGCACCACGGCCATGGCGGCAGCACCGGGCTTGTCGTAGGAGCCGGTGATCTGCAGGTAGATGGTGGTGGCCAGCGTGTCGTAGGAGCCGCCGATAATCATGGGGTTGGCGAAGTCGGCGATGGACTCGATGAACGTCACCAGAAATGCGTTGCCAAGGCCCGGCAGCATCAGTGGCAGAGTCACGCTGGTGAACACCTTCCAACGGGAAGTGCCCATATCCCGGGCGGCCTCCTCCAGCGAGGGGTCGATGTTTTTCAGCAGGCCCTTCAGCATCATGTAGCACACGGGGAAGAAGGTCAGCGTCTGGACGATGACGATGCCCCAGAAGCCGTACACGCTGTTGTCATAGATGCCCAGCAGGAAGCGGGTGATGATGCCCGCCTTGCCGAACAGCATGATCATGGACAGGGACAGCACGAAGGGCGGGGACACGACAGGCAGCATGGAAACCACCTTGAACAGGCCGCCCACGAACTTGCCCATGCGGACATAGACCTCCACATAGGCGAACAGCAAACCGATCAGCGCGGAGAGGATGCCCACCAGAAAGCCCACCTTCAGCGTGTTGGTGATGGCCTTGGTAAAGGTCGGCATGGCGAAAATGCGCTGGAAGATGGACACACCAAAGGTGCCGTCACCCACAAAACTATCCACCAGCAGGATGGCCAGCGGGTAGAGGATAAACAAAGTCAGAAATGCGATCAGCACGACGATGGTGGTCACCATGATGGGATCGGCCATCAGCTTTTTCCGGTCCAGCGCCGCGCTCTGGGTTCTTGCCATAGACAGCTCCTTTCTCATCCCGAAAGGAATGGTAAGTTGAAATTCAGAACAGTAAAAAACAAGCGGGGCGGCGGCACATGCCGCCGCCCCGTAGAGGTTGCTGGGTAATAAAACCGTTATGTACTGTTGTCAGATCACTCGGTCTGGAAACGGCCGGTATCGGTGGTGTTGGCGCCGGCGGCGGCCAGAGCGTTCATGACTTCCTCAACATAGGTGGCGGTGTTGGCCTTGGCATCCTCGAAGTCATACTCCATGACGTTGTTGGGATCCAGACCGAACTCAGAAGCCTGAGAGGGCTGCTCGGCGTTGTCGATCACCAGGAACTGATAGGAGCCGTTCTTGGCGCCCAGCTCAACGCACTCGGGGGACAGAGCGTACTCGATCCACAGCTTGGCGGCGTTGGAGTGGGCAGCGCCCTTGAAGATAGCGGTAGCGCCGATCTCGAAGGAGGTGCCGCTGGAGGGGATGATCAGGCTCACGTTGGTGTAGCCGTTGTCCACGATCTGGGTGATGCC
>CAVHYW010000033.1:0-27864 GCA_963640475.1 bacterium
CACGATTTTTGTTGTTTTCATTGACAAATCTCACTTTCTCCCCTATCATGGGGATGTATCAGATTGGCTTGTGCCAGTCCCGCCCCGACGGAGTGCCGGCTCCGCCGGGGCTTTTTCATCTTTTGTGCCTGTGTTTCATCCGGGCCTTCTTCACAGACGCCTGCCGCTTTCCGACGCTGGCGATCCGCGACGCCTCGGCGGTCGCTGCCCGAGCGGCATACACCTTATCCCGCGCCGCCCGATACTCGGCGTACCCGTGGGGACAGTGCAGCATGCAGTCGCCGCTTCTGTCCGGGCAGTCCGGCGTGCAAGGGCTTTGCGGCACCACCTGACGCTCCAGCATCACACTCATACCGCCACCCCCAGTACCTCCAGAAGCTTGTTCCGCTTACGGAAGGTCTCCAGCGGCAGCGCCCCGGTCTCCAACCGTGTGATCGTTGCCTGACTTACGCCCACATCTGCGGCCACGGCGGCCTGCGACCATCCCAAGCGCATGCGGGCCTCCTGCAAAAACCGCTGTTCCTCCGCATACCGGTGCTGATTCTCCCGGTAATATCCTCTGGCGTATCGGGCGAACATCGTAGAATTTGCCCTGCGGTACGCATCGAAATATGCCTTGGAGTAGGCTTTTCTTGCCTCGCCCATCACCGCCGCCCTTCCAGCCGGTCGATCAGGTGCATGAACTGCACCGATACCGTCAGCGCTCCGATGATAATCATGATGTAGGCGATCATGCGCACACCGTCCTTTCTGCGATCCATTTGTCCAGCAGGGTCTTGAAAATCTGGAACGACCGGCACCCCTCCGCGCTGACGATGCAGATGCCGAACGGGTACTGCCCCTGCTGGATGCCGTTGGCCAGCGCCGGATTAGAAATGCTCAAGCCGTGCTGCCGCAGATACGCGGCGGTTTGATTCAGTGTTAATGTCTCGATCATTGGTATCTCCTTCCTGTGGTGAGGTGGTTTTTACTCGTGGTCAACCGCTTCACTGATCGCGCCGTCCACGATCTTCAGCACGATGCGGCACTCCTCATAGCTCACGGCCAGATCTGCCGTGACCAGCAGATTGAGGATCTTGCTTGCGGCTTTCATCAGGTTTGCCATGCGGGCCGGTGTGATGTAGTAGCCGCACTGCTGTATCACCCGTTCTTTCTCCGCGTTCAGCTTTTCAACTGGTGTCATGGGTATCTCCTTCCTGTGGTGAGGTGGTTTTTCTTGTGCCGCCTGTCCTTTCATGCTAGAATTGAGAGGAAAGGCGGTGTTTTTGTGGAACTTAAAATTTTGAATTACCTGTATGACCACGACGGTCACGCGGATTACGCAGACCTCCTTAATGCGTTCCCCAGCATTCTGGAAACCGATGGATTTCTGCAAATGCTCAAAGACAACGGTTACATCAGCGGCAGCCTGACCGCGTATTCTCACGTCGTTCTCACGCCCAAAGGCCGCGCCTACCGCTCAAAGCTTGCCGAGGATACGGAGGAGCGCACAAACGAGCGCACCTATGTTCACGCCGAGAACCGCACTACGAAAGTAGTAGCCGTAATAGCTGCTGTAGCGAGTGTAGTCGCGGCCATCCTTGCGGCGCTTGCGTACTTCTTCCCCCGCTGAACGAATCAGCTTCACCAGCCATAAGGCGTTAACTGCCAACGCCGTTGAATACAGCAGCAGCTCCACCCATATCAGCATTCCCTTCACCTCCCCTGCCCGCCGTCGTGCGGGTTGTTTTTTGTTGCCCCGTTTTCTCCTCCGTGCTACAATAGACGAGAAAGGAGGTGAAAATCGTGACCTGTACAAAGTTCTGTCCACTTCGCTCCACGGAGCAGCAGGCTGTCCCCTGCTTTTCCAATTGCGCGTGGAACGTCAGCGCATCTCCGGATACTCCGCCGGTCTGCGCCGCCGTGAGTCTTGCCTCTCTCGCCGGAAGCATGTCCACGCTGACCGCCATTGCGGACACTACCGCACGTCGCTCGCGTCCTCAGCAGCCGTAACCTCCAGATAGTCCCATACGGCACTGAGAATCATCCGGACGTCGGAGCAGGTGGCCTTTGCCTCGGCAAGCACCTTGGCTACCTGCTTCGTCGTCTCTTTGTTTTTTTCGGTCAGCCAGATCGTCTCGCGCATCTCACGCCCTCCTTTCTTTCCCGCCGTCGTGCGGGTTGTTTTTTACGTCGCCTTGCTGGCCTTGATTTGCTGAATCGCCTCCATCATGCGGTCTTTTGCTCCGGCCGAGTTCTTCTTGCCGTTCAAAAGCATTGAGATGTATGGCACAGTCACACCCATCTTGGCGGCGAGTTCTGCTTGCGTAATCCCGTTGATATGCAGTGCGGCCACTACATCGCCAGTCCATTTTGCAGGCACTTGTGGTTCCCTCCCCTCAAAATACTATATTTTGTAGTTGAAAAAGTTAAACAAGTGTGGTATTATGTTCGTGTCACCAAACACAAGCATTAAGCTAATTAAGTGCAGAAGCTTTTTGCGCCACGCAGTTTTAATTTGTTTAACCGTGTTATTATATTATTACTTAAATTTCTTAAAGTCAACATAAACAGGTTAAATTTCTTAAAACTGTTAAATTGCACAGTTTTAAGGAGCTATAACTATGACATTTTACGAATGGTTTACGGCGCAATGCGTCGCCCACAACACCACACCATCCGCTGTAGCTGTTGCTGTGGGCGTGTCGCCAGCCGCAGCAAACGGCTGGAAAGGCGGCTCCATGCCGAAATCTGTCACTCTCATGCGCATAGAGAATTACTTTGGCGAAAAGTACAGCGTCCCGACCACAGACGATACCCTGCAAACTCTGAAAGACGAAGAAAAAGCGCTCCTGCATTCCTACCGTACAATGACGGAGGAGCAGAAGCGCATGATGTCTGTATTCATTAAAGGATTGAAAAATGATTCTTGAAAACGCGGATTACTTCATCAAATTTGTGGATTTTCCTGTTTGTTCCTGCGGCGGCGTGATCTTGCTGAACGAGGACGGTACATATACCATTCTTCTCAACAGCCGCTTGAGCCGCCAGCAGAACAAAGACAGCCTGATCCACGAGCTGAACCACATCAAAAACGGGGATTTTTACAGAGATATCCCCATCAAACAAATCGAAGCTGAAGCTGGATAAGGAGGGCATGGCCGTGGAGACAATGACGATCATTAAGCTTGCTCTACTTTTTGTATCTGCACTCCTGCTTGGCTATTTGGCTTACAGGGGTACACGATGGCATTTGAGTTACCTCGACCTCGAAAATCAGTTATCGGGGGTTCCAGACAAATACTGGTCAGCACATTCCACCTGCCCAACTACGGGAGAAGTTTGCGTTAACACAAAGTGTGCCCCCGCCGTTTTGCGCCTATATTTTCAAAGCAAGACACGGTTGGTTGACACATTTAGCACCTTGCCCCCGAATGTAGAAAGCCCCTTTTCCTTTGGTGCCTATTGGTTTGCCAGTTCCGCCGCAGCCATTATCTTAGCGCTCAGGTGGTTCGAGAACCGGGGCATCCTGATTTCACTTGCCTATGCAGCCCTACCGGTCATTCTGTGTGTGGTATTGTCCCACGTTTGCACACCGCCTCCGAAAATGCCGGAGCCCTTTTCGGAGGAAATCCCTCGCATGAACGATATCGAAGGATTTGAAAGTGTGATCCACCGCTATTGCCTACGCCTGAACAGCTGTGCGGAAATCGTGGAAAAGGCTGCATCAGAGGCGCGACTGTGCCGCACTTGTGCCGCAGTTCTATCTGCTGTCATGTGGGGCATGGTTATTGCAACAGTATTGCCAACGTGATCTTTGGGGGTGTTGTATGAGTATCGGCAATCGTATCAAACAGGCCCGAAGCGAACTGGTCGCACTGGCTGGTGCGGCTACGGTTTAACATGGTTAATTTTTACTTGACAATTTCATAGAAAATCGCATATAATGAGGGTGCAGGGATGACCTGCGATGATTCTGTCGTAGAGCGCGACAGCCGCCGGAAAAAGAAAGCTCAATCGATGATCTGCTGGTAGAGCGCCAGCAGCATAATCAAAAGAAAGCTCAATTGATGACAAGCCCTCTGTGTGAAAACGCAGAGGGCTTTTTTTGAGGTGCTGTATGAGATTTATACTTCTGTCCGATAAGTTTTACCAGACATACGGTCAGTATCGAGAGATTTTACAAAAGGATGGCCGTCCGTATGCGTGTCTTGAGATCGAAATAGACGGAATACGCTTTGCCATTCCGTTCCGACACCATATCTCCCACAAATACGCATTTTTTACATACGGCACCTGCGGTCTTGACTATACCAAGGCCGTTGTGATTGAGGACTGGAGCATGGTATCCTCTGAGCTTCCCATCATCGAGCAGAAAGAGTTTAATTTTCTGAAAGGCAAGGACGCCCGCGTGGAAAGCGGCATGCGCCAATACTACAAACTGTTGAAAAACGCGCTGCAATATCGGAACAATCCTCGCTATGCCAACATTCTCCGCTTCAGCGCCTTGAAATACTTCATCTCATAAAAAGACTGCCCCGGTCTCGCACACCGGAGCAGTCGTGTAGAACGTATCCACCTCACCACAAGGGGAGTAGTCTACCCTTTTATGGTAGCACACCCGGAAAGGAATGTCAAATGCTTTGCAAAACATGCAAACAGGAAATGCCGGATTCGTCTGTTTTTTGCCCGTGGTGCGGGAAAAAGCAGGCCGCAGCGCCACGTAAGGCGTTGAAGCGCCCCAACGGAGCCGGAAGTGTCTATAAGCTCTCAGGCCGCCGTAAAAGGCCGTGGGCAGCCTCCAAGAACCGTGTTATCATTGGCTACTATGAAAAGAAAACCGACGCGCTGGCTGCACTGGAAAAGCTCTCCGGCAAAAGCCTTACCGAACGGTATAATATGACCTTCAAGGAAGTCTTTGAGGAATGGAAGGTTGAGCACTACCGCGAGATCGGCGAGAAGGGCATTGAATCCTATGACCGCGCCTATGATGTATTTGAGCCGCTGCACGACCGGAAGTTCCGCAGCCTCCGCACCGCAGATTTTCAGGCCGTCCTTGACAAATACATGGATAAAAGCCATTCCACGGTGAACAAATACAAGCAGCTTATTACCCAAATGTCCACATGGGCCGTGCGCGAGGAGATTTGCACCACCAACTTTGCCCGGTTTGTGAAGCTGCCGGAGAACGTCAAAAAGGAAAAAGAGATTTTCACCGCCGCCGAGATCAAAAAGCTGGAGAAGGACGGCAGCGATGCCGCCAAGATCGTCCTCATGCTCCTCGCCACCGGCATGCGAATCGGCGAACTGTTCAGCCTGCCGCTGAAGGACTACCACAAAAATTATGTGGTGGGCGGCGAGAAAACGGAAGCGGGCAAAAACCGCATTATTCCCATCCGGCCAGAGGGCAAGGCTTACTTTGAATACTTCGCCCAGAAGGCCGATGGCGGTCTGCTTCTGTCCGGCTACGAAGGTCAGAAGGTCGCGGCCAACTTCCGCCGCCGTGACTACTACCCCCTGCTGGAAAAGCTCAAGATAGCAAAAAAGACCCCCCATGCCACGCGGCACACATACGCCACCCGCGCAGTCAAGGAAGGTCTTGCCCCTGAAATTCTCCAAAAAATCATCGGCCATGCCAACTATTCCACCACCGCCAATGTCTACACGCACCTTGACCCGGAAACGCTGATAAACGCGGTTACTAACACGTTACTAACAAATGCGAAAAAGGCAGAAAATGAAAAATCCTCGTAACCCGCATGGTTACGAGGATTTTTTTGGTGGAGACTGCTGGACTCGAACCAGTGACCTCCTGCGTGTGAAGAACTGCGTAATGTCCGGTGCAGGCGGTCATAGCCGCTGCGCTCAGCATAGTCACAGGCCGTTTGCCGCACCGCAAGTCCTCAAGCTGTACACGGCAACATTACTCTACAGCCTAAAAAAGCCCGACACATAACACCATCCAATATCTGGTAAATCTAATTAACACCGCGTAGGGAAGATTGCGGGGCTTTGTGTTGGGTTTCACTGTACTCATTGCCATTGCGTTAACCTTTGGCGACATTCGCCAGAGGTTAATGGGGCGATTAAATGTCCCGAAGCCATCCCTGCGCCCGTCGACGGATGTGCCATCCATTATAAATGCCTCTACAGGTAAAAACGTGGACGGCGACAAAGCCCACCGTCTCCTGCCGCAGAGACGGCTCTGCCATCATTGCACCCATTTGAAATAATATATTATAACACACTTTTCATCGGAATGGATGTCCACAAAGAAACTTTTTCACTTTGCTGCTATGACATGCAGCAGGATAGACTCTTCCGCGCTCAGAGAAGGGGAGCAGACTATGAGCAGATCCTCAACTATCTAATATCTAAATGCAGTGCAAAAGGCATCGGCAAAGATGTGCAGGTTGCATGCAGTTATGAGGCGGGGGTGCCTTAGATTTGCGCTGTATCATAAATTAACCCGGCATGGGGTGAATTGAGTTATTTGGGCCCCACCACAATGTCAAAGCCATCTGGAAAGAAAAAAAGCCAAAACCGATAAGCGTGATGTAGAGATGATTGCACGCTGGTTGGCTTATCACACCTACAGCCCTGTCCATGGCAAGGAACAATGTCCGTCGAAGAGGTGATGCACCGACCTCACTTATGCTCTTGTACCTGTCAGGCACATTACCGGAATTGTCTAGCGGAACATCCAGTCCAGCGTATCAGGCGACATAGGAGAACAAAGTACCATGCAGGATGCTAACATCCTACACGGTGTCAAAATCATTATGCCACAGCACACGGGCTCACATACGCAAAATTCACAAGGTAACTTTGCCGTTGACATTAGATGTGGTATGTGATAACATACCATCAGAATACACATTACCATGGTAGTTGATATGAGGATGATTTTTGATGAAAACAGTTTTGCTTGTGAATTGTCGGCTGATTCCCGAGCTCTCGGGAAATTACGCTGGTGGAAATGCAGACATTCTGATTCGTGGAGAATGGATCGAAGCAATTATTCCGACTGGCCGTGAGGTATCGGAGACGGTCGATGCGTGCTACGACTGCAAGGGTATGACGCTGCTGCCGGGGCTGCACGATATTCACACACATCTGAACTACGACTACTACAACGGGGTCATCCGGCTAAACGACTTCAAGCTGATGCTGCGTTCCTGCTTGAGCGCCCGCCGCTTTCTGGACTACGGTATCACCACGATCCGGGACATGGGGTCTCCCAAGCGGGTATCGGCTCATGTACGGGACACCATCAATAGTGGTCTGTTTCCGGGACCGCGAATCGTCAGCGGCGGAATGATCCTTTGCCCGCAAAACCGGGATGTACCGTCCGACCCAAACTGCTTTCTGCGCTATTTCTCTGGGGTGGATGACATCATCCGGAAGGTGCGCGAGGAGATCGGCGGAGGTGCTGACTACGTCAAGTTGTACGCATCGGGAGAGCCGCCTGAGATCCTCCCTGAAGAAATGGAAGCCGCTGTCCGCTTAGCTCATCTGCGCGGGAAAAAGGTAGCCGTCCACGCTCACGATCCGTCCGCCATTCACATGTGTGTAGAGATGGGCGCGGATACCATTGAGCATGGCTCATTCATCCGCATGGAGGATATTGAGGCCCTTAAGGATGAACATGCATATCTGGTGCCGACTCTATCGATCCTCTCGCCGGAAGTACGGATGTCCGGCGTCACATCGGAGCAGAAGGCGGTCATGCTTAAGCCTCTGCTGGATGCAAATGCCAAAAACATTACCGCAGCTTACCGGGCCGGTCTCAAACTTGGCTTTGGAACAGACACTGATATTGTGGATCTGGAGGGACACACTGGCCTGGAATTCAAAATGCGCAAGGAATACTGCGGCATGAGCAATATTGATATGCTGCTTCAGGCCACCAAGTACAGTGCCCGGATCTGCGGGCTTGAGAATGTTACCGGTGAGATAAAACCCGGACTGGCTGCTGATCTGATCCTGATGAATGGAAACCCGGACGAGGATATTTCCGTAATGTATGAGAAACCCCGATTAGTCTTTGTCCGGGGACAGTACTATCTTCCTCAGTGACCCTTTCGCTCTCATTTCGAAACTCACAAGCGAGCCAGTTCCTGAACCATGCAGGTTTTAAGAGAACAGATTATTGATGCGGCTTGCATGTAATCCGTACTGCACATAAACATTTCGCAAACAAAGAGAAGCTGTTGGTCAAATTCCGGCAGCTTTTCTTTCCGATAACCGCAATAAGTCCGGGAGGTTTCATAAATATGTCATTACGAGCACGGCTAGATCGATTTGAAGGTCTCGCCGAAAACCAGTCGGCAGCGCAGGATCTGCGGAAAATGCTGCCGGGAATGCTGGTAGAGCAGGTGGCCGCTATTCTGCTGGAAAATGTCAACGTCTTTGTTACGGGCTTTATCTCCACGGCTGCCATTGCGGGAGTGGGGCAGATCAATACTGTCAACAGCGTATTGATGAATCTGTTTCAGGCGTTTGCTATCGGAGGAACGGTTTTGGTAGCCCAAAACGCCGGCGCTTCTCGAAAGAAAGATGCTTCACACGCGGCCTATGCGGCGCTGCTGATGGGCGGGCTGGTGAGTCTGCTGCTGACAGCAGTCGTGTGGATGCTGCACGGCACCATCGTCTACCTTTTGTTCGGCGGGGCAGAGGCCGACGTGCTGGAAAATTCCGTTCTTTACTTTCGATATACTGCCCTGACACCGCCGCTGTGGTTTATATACTTCCAATGCTGCGGTTTTATGCGGGGAGCGGGAGATACCCAACGTCCGATGTTTGTCAGTATCGCCCTGAACGTATCCAGTATGGTACTGAATCTGCTGTTTGCCTTGGGTAATATGGGCGTGAAAGGCCCGGCGCTGGCCTATCTCCTGTCGGTCGCCATTGCGGCGGTATTGTCGCTGGTCATGGTACTGCGGCGCGGCTTTGCGTTCCGGCCAGCGACATGTTCAGGGGCGGTGCTGCGCCAGTGCCTGAAGCGCATCGGAGGTGTAGCCTTTCCGTCTTCTGCGGAGAATCTGATGTTCAACGGAAGCCGCATTATCCTGCAGATTTTTCTGGCGGGTATGGGCAAGGCCATGATCTCGGCCAATTCCGTATTCAATTCCGTGAACGGCATCTTCAATGTGCCGGTAATGGCGCTGTATTACCTCACGGTGCCCGTGGTCAGCCGCTGCGCCGGTGAAGGCGATAAGGAAAAGACCGCAAAAGCGCTGCGATTCGTATCCCGTAAGACCTTCGTATGGTCTGTTCCGGTGGCGCTGGCCCATTTACTGTTGGCCATACCGGGCGCATATATCTTCACCCGCGATGCGGAAGTGATCCGCATTGCCGCGGGGATGCTGGCGCTGTATGCCGCGTTTGCTCTGTTCCAGAACGGCAGCTTTATTCTTCCCAACGGCTTCAAGGCGGTCGGGGACGCCAAGTTTGCCATGGTGCTTTCCTCCATCACGGCATGGGGCATCCGCGTGTTGGGCACATGGGTGCTGGGTGTGCAGCTTGGATGGGGAGCCTACGCCATCGCCTTGACACAGGGACTGGACAGTCTGCTGCGGGCAGTCGTATATCAGCAGCGGTTCCGCCGGGGTGATTGGCTGAGACCAATGTTTGGTGATGGCTCCGCCAAAGAATAACGCAGTCTGCATCACTTTATTTGAATAAAATCAGGTGAATTTTCCCGCCGGCTCTTGTACTTTACTCATTTATTCGATATAATTGTTTTTATAAGTACCATCGAAGGAGAGCACTTAATGAAGGGGAAGGACTTAACCGAACGAGTCTATCGGGAAATCAAGCGTGACCTGATGCTGCGTAAGCTGCCCAGCAGCGAACTGTTCAGCGAGCAGATGTTGGCGGATTGGTATCACTGCAGCCGTACACCCGCCCGGGAAGCCGCCGGTCGGCTGGTATCCGAGGGTTTTCTCAACAAGTATCCAAGCAAGGGATATATTGTCCGGCTGCCGACGGATCGCGAAATGAACGAGATGCGCTATTGTCGGTATGTACTGGAGATCGCAGCACTGCGTCAAACTGTCCATATGGCCTATGTAGAGGACTTTCACCGGCTGTACAACCTGCTGGACAGGACATATGACGATCCGGAACTGGCCTATTTTTCAAACATGACGTTTCATTATGAACTGGCCAAGCTGTCCGGAAACGAAACCATTGTGTCATATATTGAGCGGCTTTTGGGGCTGATGATCCGTGGAGAAAGCACACCCATTTATCGCGGCAGCGCGTATCTGGGCGATAGACTACCGGAAAACGATATTGCCCCTGCGGAACAGCCGTCACAAGAACTGCACCGTAAGATCGTGGACGCGCTTGTTTCTCGTGATCTAAAGAGTGCCGTGCGGTATCTGAGCCTTGATATTTATCCCGACATCAAAGATCCGGATAATATTGTGGGGACCTCCAGTGTAGCCGACGATATTCTTGCATCAATATAAGGGATCACTTCCATAGCCGGCAGTTGTTTTGTTTGGTTAAACAAAACAACTGCCGGTTCCTGATTTAAAATGACGAAATTTGCAAAATGCTGATGCTTTCTGTTGACAATGGCAGGTTTGGTCGGTAAACTATTAAACATCAGCTACCATGGTAGCTGATGTTTAAATGAAAATGCAACAAATAATGGAGGAATGAGCCCATGAAAAAGTGTCTCGCTCTTTTGCTGGCGCTGGTCGTTCTGGTGATGGCCGGCTGCGCAAGCAATGATCCAGCCCCTGTGCCAGAAGGCGCCCGGGAGTCTATTACGCTGGCCAACACGTCGGCTATCCCCGATTATGACCCCATGAACTGGTATCTGACCAGCCAGAGCACCCTGTTCACCAATGTGTACAGCACACTGGTGGATGTGATCCTTGATGATGACCTGTCTGTGGTTTGCCGCCCCAATCTGGCCAAGAGCTGGGAAACCGAGGAAGATGGTCTGGTGTGGGTGTTCCACCTGAATGAGAATGCCGTATATTCAGACGGCAGCAAGGTCACGGCAGATCATGTCAAGACCTGCTTTGAGCGGCAGATGACCAACCCCTATACCATGAGCTACGTGGCCATGATCGATTCCATCGAAGTACGTGACGAGAATACCGTAGCCTTCCGTCTGTCCTATAACTGGCCCAGCGTGCCTAACTGCTGGTATATGATCGCCATTTACAATGTCGATCTGTACGATGCAGACAAGGATACCTACATCAAAAACCCCGTGGGCAGCGGCCCCTATACCCTCACCAGTCTGGATGAGACAGCCGGCACCATGACCATGACCCTGAAGGACAACTGGTGGGGTGATGAAAAGCCCGCCATCAAGACCATCAATGTCCGCACCATTACCGACCCCAGCACGCTTGTCATTGCCCTGCAGAACGGCGAGATCGACGTAAGCAGTCTGACCGGCAGCAACCTGCGGCTGGTGGAGGGTGACAAGAATCTGGTGATGAAGCAGTCTATTTCCATCGTTCCCTTCCAGCTGCTCATCAATGCCAATACTGAGCCGCTGAACAACGACAAGCTCCGGGAAGCCATCTCCTATGCCATCGACTACGATGCCATCCGCAACGCGACCTGCAGCGGCTATGTATCCAGCAAGGACAGTACGATCGTCTTTGCCACGCCGGAGATGGATATCCCGGCCGAGGTACAGCAGTACAGCTATGACCCCGACCGTGCGCGCCAGCTGGTAGCAGAGAGCGGCCTGTCTACCCCCGTGGATGTGGGCGAGATCATCGGCGGCACCAGTAATGGCAGCGCCGAGATGGTACAGCAGTATCTGGAGGCCGTGGGTATTCAGGCCAAGGTCACTTCTTATGAGACCAACACCATGGTGCAGATGCTTATGAGCGGCCAGTTTGGTCTGGGTATCACCACCGGTGCCGGCGGCCAGAGCGCTTTCGAGAATCTGCTGAACTATTACGGCACCAACCAGCCCTATAACTTCAACAAGTTCAGCAACGCGGAAGTTGACGCTATTCTCGAGCAAATGCAGTATACCTCCGACGCAGCGGAAACGCAGGCTCTGCTGACACAGGCACTGAACATTATTGTGGCGCAGCATACCAATTTGAACTTGGGCGTGTCTGCACAGTACACCGTGTACCGGACCGGTCTGGAGGTTCCTCCAATCTACAACGGCGTGGATATGATCCGCGTAAAATAACAGAGGCATCATTCCGGATATACGGCGGCACAGATAGGATACTGTCTGTGCCGCCTGACTTAAAGGAGTAACCCATGACAAAATATATTATCAAACGCCTGCTGCTGGTGATCCCGATGGTGCTGGGCGTGGCGATCATCGTGTTCTCCATCATCAATGCCATTCCCGGAGATCCGGGCCGCCGGATGCTGGGGCCTATGGCCACGCAGGAGCAGGTAGATCTGCTCAACGAGCAGCTGGGCTATCATCTGCCTTTTGTGCAGCGGCTGGGCAACTATCTCAATGATCTGATCCATCTGAACTTCGGCAATTCCTATCAGGACGGATCGCCTGTGTTCGAGAAGATCATGCACAACTTCCCTTACACACTGCGGCTGGCTGTTTTGCAGACGATCACCTACTCCATTATCGGTATTGCGCTGGGCGTCTTCTCGGCGGTAAAGCAATATTCGGCGCTGGACAACATTGTCCGGGTCGTCAGCATCGCACTGGCGGCATTCCCGGGGTTCTGGGTGTATATGGTAGCGCTGCTGGTATTCTCCCTGTATCTGGGATGGCTGCCCTCCAGCGGGGCGGATTTCTGGCAGTGCTACATCCTGCCGGTGGGCTGTGCGGGTATTTTGTCCGCATCGTCCCTGCAGCGTCTGACCCGTACCACCATGCTAGAATCCATCCGGCAGGACTTTGTGCGTACCGCACGTGCCAAGGGATGCGCCGAGGGCACGGTGATCTGGAAGCACGCCTTCCTCAACGCCATGCTGCCGGTGCTGAATCAGGTGGGCATCAGCTTTGGTATGCTGTTGGGCGGCACCGTCATTGCGGAGTCCGTGTTCGGCATGCCCGGACTAGGGACAGTGATCATCAACGCTGTCAACTCCAAGGATGTCCCCATGGTCATGGCCGCCACCGTATTTCTGGCGGCGATCTTCTGCTTACTGGTGGTGCTGCTGGACGTGATCACCGCGTTGGTAGATCCTCGCGCCAAGGCCAAGCTGACGAAATGAGGAGGTACAGAACATGAAAAACGATTCCCCTCTGCTGACCAGCAAACGCAGCCGTGGCCGCGAGATCTGGTCTCTGTTCAAGCGCAATAAGCCCGCCATGGTAGGGCTGGTATTGTTTATATTCATCGTGTTGGTGGCAGTATTTGCCGATGTCATCGTGGACAGCCGGATGTGCTATGAGTTTACCGGTGCGCCGCTGGAAGCGCCATCGGCCCAGCACCCGTTCGGCACAGATAATCTGGGGCGCGATCTGTTTGCCCGTATCGTCCACGGCAGCCGGTATTCTCTGGTCATCGGCATCTCCGCCACCGTTCTGTCGCTGGCTATTGGCGCATTCATCGGCGCGGCCTGCGGCTATTTCGGCGGCTGGCTGGACAATGTAGTCATGCGCCTGTTTGACGTCATTGCCTCCATCCCCGGTATGCTGCTGATCATGGTGCTGGTGATGGCACTTGGCGTGGGCGTGCAGAACCTGATCTATGCGCTGCTCATCAGCGGCGTACCCGGCTATGCGCGGTTTGTCCGCTCCACCATTCTAAACCTGACGGATATGGAATATGTGCAGTGCGCCAAGTCTTATGGCACCAGTAGTTTTAAGATCATTCTGCGGCATGTGCTGCCCAATGCTCTCGGGCCGATCATCATCATGTTGGCCGGTTCCGTTTCCGGTACGATCCTGGGCGCAGCCAGCTATTCCTTTATGGGCTTCGGTGTACAGCAGCCCACCCCCGAGTGGGGCGCCATCATCTCCGCTTCCCGGCAGTTTATGCGGCTCTCTCCTACCTACGCCATTATCCCCGGTATGGCCATTGTGATCACGGCCATGAGTATCAATCTGGTGGGTGATGGTCTGCGGGACGCCCTTGACCCCCGACTGAAAGACTGAGGTAACGTGATATGAAGGAAACGATCATACAGAATACGCCGGATACTCCGGCAGTGGATGTACGGGATCTGTCGGTAGAGTATCATTCCGGCGGCAGCGTGGTAAAAGCTGTAAATCATGTGAGCTTCACCCTGTCCCGCGGCCGGAGTCTGGGATTGGTAGGTGAGACAGGCGCCGGCAAGACCAGTACCGCTCTGGCTCTGATGCGTTTGCTGCCGGATCGGGTCAGTCATGTGCCCAACGGCGAGATATATCTCAAGGGTGACAATATCATGGCTGTACCGGAGAGTCACATGAAGCTCATGCGGGGCGAGATCATCTCCATGATTTTTCAGGATCCCATGACGGCCCTGAATCCCATTATGACCGTGGGCGACCAGATCCTTGAAGCGGTAAAGATCCACGATACCCAGCACCGATCCAAGGCAGAGCTGGAGCGCCGCGTGGAGGAGGTGCTGGAGCTGGTAGGCATTCCCGCCCAGCGGAAGGGAGACTACCCGCTGCAATTTTCCGGCGGCATGAAGCAGCGTGTGGTCATTGCCATCGCACTGGCCTGTTCGCCGGATATCCTCATCGCCGACGAGCCCACCACCGCATTGGATGTGACCATTCAGGCGCAGGTACTGGCTCTTATTGAGGAGCTGCGGCAGAAGCTGGGCACCTCCATGATCATGATCTCACATGATCTGGGCGTGGTGGTTCGCACCTGCGACGATGTGGCCATCATGTACGCAGGAGAGATCATTGAATACGGCTCAGTAGAGCAGATCTATTCTCCCGGACGGCATCACCCTTATACCGTAGGGCTGTTCGGCGCCATCCCCAATATCCGCAGCAAGGCCAAGCGGCTGACGCCCATCGACGGGCTGATGCCGGATCCCACCAACCTCCCGGAGGGGTGCAAGTTTTCACCCCGTTGTCCGCACTGCACAGATATCTGCCGGCGGCAGGAGCCACCTGTCCGTGAGCAGAACGGTCATCGCATCAAGTGTCATTTATTTGGAGGGGATGAAGATTGAAACAGCAGATTCCGGTCATTGAAACCGTTAAACTGAAAAAGTATTACAAAACCAAGCGCGGCATGCTCCACGCGGTGGACGGTATCGATCTGCAGATCCTTCAGGGGCAAACGCTGGGTGTAGTGGGCGAATCCGGGTGCGGCAAGAGCACTTTGGGACGCACAGTCATCGGCTTGCACCAGCCTACCGATGGAAAGGTTCTGTTTCGCGGACAGGATATGGCGTCCATGGGACACCGCAGCAGGGATCGCTTTACGAAAATGAGCATGATCTTTCAGGATCCGTATTCCAGCCTGAATCCGCGCATGTGCGTGGCGGATCTGATCGCCGATCCCATGCAGGTAAATCATCTGTATTCCAACCGTCAGGACCGCTACCGCCGGGTAGCGGAGCTGATGGATACCGTGGGGTTGGCCAAACGGGTGGCCAACGCCTATCCCCATGAGCTGGACGGCGGACGGCGCCAGCGCATCGGCGTGGCCAGAGCACTGGCGGTAGACCCAGAGTTTATCGTGTGCGACGAACCGGTGTCGGCGCTGGATGTGTCAATTCAGGCCCAGATTCTGAACCTGCTGATGGATCTGCAGGATGAAATGGGGCTGACGTATATGTTTGTTACCCACGACCTCAGCGTAGTGAAGCACATCAGCACCAATATCATGGTGACATATCTGGGCAAGTGCGTGGAGATCGGCTCCAGCGATCAAATTTTTGAAAACCCCTGTCATCCCTATACCAAGGCACTGCTGGCGGCGCTGCCGGAGGCTACATTGGAAGCCCGAAACAAGCCGATCCAACTGCTTCGGGGCGAGATCAGTAATCCCATCAATCCCAAGCCGGGCTGCCGCTTTGCCTCACGTTGCCCCTACTGCACGGAGGCGTGTACACAGAGTGATATTCCGGAGCAGGAGGTGGAACCCGGCCATCGTGTGGCCTGCCTGCTGTCGATGAGGGAGGACGCATGACCACCACACTGAACTTAATTCTGGAGCCGGAGCTGACACAGCAGCAGCGCCGCTTCGCGGTGGAACTGTCGCAGCTGATTGGTTTTTGCTCCGTATCCATGGAATTTCCCTTTGTGCAAAGCCCCGGCGATCCGCGGGAGGAAACCGCGACCTATTTTTGGATAGGCTGTACCCCGCCTCCAGAACCCAATGTAGTCCCGGTGAAACCGGAGGACTGCACGGCGGAACATTGGGCGGCGCTTTACCGCCGGTTTGCGCCGCATAGCGGCCGTGAGGTCTTGCCGCCGCTGTCGTTTGTGGAAGCAAAGCCCTTCTGCGTCGAGGAAAACGCCGCGGAAGGCGGTCTGGAGCAGCTGTTTGAGGTGGGCCGCTTTTTGCGGGACACGGATGGCGACGGATTGCCGGACACAGTGGCGCTGCGGCTGCTGCTGAAGGATGATGACGATCCGGATATGCTGTACGCGGCCTGCTGTATGGCGGCCCGCGTGGGTATGGAAACGACCTCCGCTGCGTACCCGCTGCTGACAGCCGATGACGACGGACAGTCTCCGCTACTGACGTTTCGCCGGAGTACCACCCCTGCGTTGGTTCTGGATGAAGCCGAACCGCGTTCGGTGATCGTTATGGAGGGCGAAGGCTTTGCTCTGCGGCAATTCACTGACCGGCTGTGCAGCACATTTCCAAACGCCGGGAATCACTTGCGGCTGCGGGACGTAACGGCGTGGGTAAGTCAGGCTATGTCCCTGAAAAATCCGGACGGTCAGGCTGCGTGGGTCGAGTGCTTTGGCGGCACGGAGGCCTTGCTCAGCGCTGGAGTGGATTTGAATAAATTCCGCCGCCGCTGGCCGCATATGCGCTTCTGCCACTATAATGATAGGGCCTCAGAGGAAGTCCGCAGCTATGAGCTGCCCAGCGAAATGGATGCCCTTCATCAGGCGCTGGAGCCTATATATGCGTCACTGCGGCCCGGAGACCGCGTGAACCTGCGGTGCGCCGTGGGACAGGATCGGCCGGAGCGAGAGGCTTTTCTGGATGAGTTCCGGCAGAGACTGGCACACTTCGGTGCAATTGCGGAGCATACCGCCGCTGTGTGCGCTTTCAAGCAGGGGCTCAGCTGGCTGGAGGAGGACTTTGGCCCGCGTGCTGCCGCGCTAGGTGGTGTAAGACGGGTCATTGTCCGGTTCAACCCCCATCAGAGAACCTCCGTAACATATCAGGCCGGTGATTTCGACTGGACAGAACTGGATCGGGACGTGGGCAAGCCGCCCCGCTGGCTGCAGGATTTGTATCCGGTGGACGAGCTGCTGGCGGAACTGCTGGGCCTGAGCCGGGACGATGTGCTGTTTGAAGCTTATCCCCACGATGCCGCGGCCACCTATGAAGCGCTGGCCTTTGATGATAGGGGGAACTGCCTGCTGTCCGACAGCTGGACCGTGCGCACCTGCGCCAGACCATATCTGGAGCAGCTGCCGGAACTGGGGCCTGCACTGCCTACCACGGGCTTTGTGGAGATCACAGTCAATGGCGAAACGGTGTTGGATCAGCGTATCGTCACAGATTACGAAAGCGTGTGGGATGTATTTCAATCCCGACTGATCCCATGGATGCATGATACGGCGGCGCAAATGGATTTTGCGCCGGAGAATCAGCCCTTCTTCTCTCAGTTCGAGATCGAGGTCGGTCTGGGAGGGCCGGAGCGGGAGCTGCAGTGGCGCAACGACCATATCTCCATCGGTGAAGTACTGGAGGATGGACTGCATCAGGTGGGGCATGCTTATTTTCTGCATCTGGGACGGCGTATGCACGGGCAGGCACTGGATGCGCCGGGGCTGGTGCTGCCGCGCGTCCATATCCGGCCGGGATCACCCGCGATTCGGGCCATAATGCGGCTGCCTGCCGGACACGCGCCCTCGTTTCCGGCGCTGTACGGGATATGTCTGTGCCGCAGGGTTGTTGCGCAGGCGGATAACGCCGGCCTTGCTCTGGAACTGGAAATTCAAACCGAACAGGAATCTCTGGTGCCAGCGCTCAGCCGCCTGACGCAAGAGGGGTTTACCGCACTGAGTCAGATGCTGGAGGGCTATGCTTCCCTGACACTGACCTGCGGTGGGCAAAATTACACCTGCCAGCTGCCGCGGCGGGCGCCGGTCAAAAAAGACCTGTCTATCCGACAGATCGATCTGATGCCGGATCACGTCATCGGGTACGACGACTACCGTCGGCTGATGCTGCAGCTGAGCAGAGTGCCGGGGCTGGACGTATGGCCCGTCGGCATCAGCTATCAGGGACGCATCATCTATGCCGCCGCGCCGGAGGAGACCCGTCATGGCTATGTGTCCCGGGTGAAGCGGCTTCAAATGGCACCCAGTGTCCTGATCAACGGACGGCACCATGCCAATGAGGTGTCCGCTACCAACGCCATCTTTGCTTTTATACGGGAAATGGCCGCAGACCCTGCCTATCAGGATCTGTCCCGCCAGCTGAATCTGGTGCTGATACCCATGGAAAATGTAGATGGTGCAGCGCTGCACGATGTGATGCAGCGGGAGCACCCCACATGGCAGCATCAGACCTGCTATACCAATTCGCTGGGTGCGGATCTTATGCCCAACTATTTCAGACCCGACACCATTCATACGGAATCTAATGTATTCACGCGGCTTGCCGGAGAATTGCTGCCGGACGCGTTTATCGACCTTCATGGCGTACCGCACCACGAGCTGCCTCAGCAGATGGGACAGCTCACCGGCTATCGGGGATTGTGGCTGCCTCGCGCACCGTTGTGCGCCTTCTATTTCCATATCGACGACCCACACTTTGCCTCCAACCGAGTCTTGTCGCAGGTGTGGAAGCGCCGGGTGGATGCCGCATATGAGAGTTGGGACGCATTCGGACAACTGAGCCGGGAATACGATCAGCGGTTCACCAAGTATTCATGGTGCGGGATCGATGAAAGCTACCCCTGTCAGTGGCAGGGGGCCATGCTGGATTATTGGGTGCCGTCACCCTATAACCCCCATCATCCGTATCCCACCGTCAGCCGACCGTGGACCTTCAGTGTGATGTTCACAGCGGAGGCCGCTGACGAAACGGCCCACGGAGACTGGCTGCGGCTCTGTGCACAGGCCCATCTGCTCCATGTCCGGGAGGGCGTTGACCTGCTGCGAAAAGCCGGGTATACGGCGGATATTGCCGCTGCCGTGCAGGATGGCACGGCGCGGATCACCTATCGTCGGCGCCGTCCGCTGATCCCGTAAAACTGCTGCAAGAGGGGCCTATGGCCCCTTTTTGCCCATTTGTGTTTATCGAGAGGTGTGCTTATGCAAAAATTCTGCAACAAGGATTATCAGGCCCTGCGGACGATTCAGGGTCTGCAAATATCACCGGACGGACGACATGCGCTATATACCGTACAGCGCATGAACGTTGACCGGGACGCCTATGAGAATTTCCTGTGGCTGCTGGATCTGGAAACTGGACGAGAGACCCAACTGACGGGCGGCGGCCGGGAAAGTGGAGCCTTCTGGCTGGACAGCAGCCATGTGCTATTTTCCGCCGTTCGTGGCGGAGAAGTTCCGGCGAATGAAACGGTATTTTACCGGATCGCCGTGGACGGCGGCGAGGCGCTGGAGTATATGCGCGTTCCGATTGCCGGGGCGCGGGCATCCCTGCTGGGAGAGGACCGCTTTCTTATCCGCGCAGACACTGACCTGAATCCGGAGGATGAACGGGATCAGGAAAAGTGGGTGTTTTTCGACGAGTATCCCTATTGGGGCGACGGTGCGTCCTACGAAAACCGGCACCGCCGGGCGCTGTTCCTGTGGGATCGTACAACGGGAGAGCTGCGGCAGCTCACCGTGCCCACCATGCAGACATTCATGCCTTATTGCAGCGACGATGTGCTGGCGGATGAGAATGGCTTGTGCTTCATAGGCTATGACTATACGCGTGACGCGGCGGGGAAGGCCTGTATTTGCCGGTATGAGTGGGCCAGCGGAGAGACGCGCATCCTGTGTCAGGACAGCTGCTATGTATATTCACTGGCTCAGCGCGAGGGACGGATATATTACGGCGCGTGGGCCATTGAGGATGGTCCTGCCATTGCCTCCATCCGTATCAAATCTGTGTCCCTGCAGGGCGGAGATGTCCGGGTGGACGCAGCTCCGCAATGGGAGCTGGGCGCCGTTCGTCAGCGGGAGGGCATTACGCTGTTCCAGCGGACGTTCCAAGCGGCATCCGTGATGTCCCGTTGGGACGGTGGCCTGCGCTATGAGGACATCCCTACGCCGGGGGTCAATCCGACCTGCCCCATCCCAGTGGGCGAAGACGTGATCTTTACCGGCTGGCGCCGCAACCATCTGCCGGAGATCTACCGCTGGCGGGATGGACAGGTGACGCAAATGTCCCACCAGAACGACAGCCTGTACGACACCTACACCTTCAGCATGCCGGAGCCGCTGTGCGCTGTGGACGGCAGCGACAGAGTGTATGGCTGGGTCATGAAGCCGGTGGGCTACACGCCGGGGAAAAAGTATCCCGGTATTCTGAATACTCACGGCGGGCCTCACGGTTTTTACAACGATGCATTCGTTATGGAGCACCAGCGGTGGGCCAATGAGGGATATTTTGTGTTTTTCTGCAATCCGAGGGGTTCGACCTCCTACGGGCTGGACTTTATGAATGTGACAGGTCGTCTGGGGGAGGAGGACTTTCACAATGTGATGTCCTTTACCGACGCTGTGCTGGCGGCGTACCCGGATCTTGATCCGGAACGTCTGGCCATCACCGGTCAGAGCTACGGCGGTTTCATGACCAGCTGGGCCATCGGCCATACGGACCGCTTCCGTGCTGCGGCGGCGCGGATGTCGCCCATCAACTGGATCAGCATGCATGGAACTTCCGTGGAGCGCTGGTACGGTGACCGGATACTGGGAGCCACACCGTGGACGGATCTGGATGCGCTGTGGCGTCAGTCTCCGCTGCGATATGCCGACAAGGTGACGACACCTACGCTGTTTATCCAGCACGAAAAGGACCAGTGCTGCCCGCTGGAGCAGGCGCAGCAGATGTTTGTTGCCCTGCTGGAGCGCGGGGTGGATACCCGTCTCATGGTGAACCGCGGCTGCGGCCACGGCGGACGCCGCGTGTCTCAGCTGCTTCACGATGTGGACGTCATGCTGGACTGGTTTGGACGGTATCTGGTATGAACAGATTGTTTCAGACTCTGCTGCATCCGGCGGAGGATGCAGATCCACAGCTTCGGAGTGAACTGCGGGGCATGATGCCGGGTATGCTGGTGGAGCAGTTCGCTTCCACCCTGCTGGACAATGTCAATGTCATTGTGATGGGGCTTATCGGAAACGCCGCCATCGCCGGTGTCAGTCAGGTGGGCACCATCAACTACATCCTGATGATCGTATTTCAGGCCTTTGCCATGGGCGGGACCGCACTGGTGGCGCAGGCCGCCGGTGCTAAACAGGACAGGCATTGCCGCCGGATGGCCGGAGCCGCCCTGTTGCTGGGTTTGACCATCAGCGGTGTCATTGCCCTGCTGCTGTTTTTTCTGCGTGCGCCGTTGATAGAACTGCTTTTCGGCAGCGCCGAGCCGGAGGTCATCGCCAACTCTCTGCTCTATTATGGCTTCACGGCGCTGTCACCGCCGTTATGGTTCGTATACTTCCAGTGCAGCGGCTTTATGCGCAGCTGCGGCGACACGCGGCGGCCCATGATGGTGAGCATTTTCTCCAATGTCGTAGGCATTTTAGGAAATTTGCTGTTCACACTGCACCTGCAAATGGGCGTGAGCGGGGCAGGCCTGTCGTATCTGCTGAGCGTCGGCAGCGGCGCTGCAGCTGCACTGGGCCTTGTCCTGCGACGGAACTTCTACGCCCGCCCAAGCTTCCGGTTAGACCGGACAACGCTGGCGGATATGGGACGAGTCTCCCACATCAGCACGCCCACCGCACTGGAAAATCTGCTGTTCAACGGTACCAGACTGGTGCTGCAGGTATTTCTGGCTGGAATGGGGGCGGTGGCGATCTCTGCCAATCAGGTATTTAACTCCATCACCAACCTGCTGTTCATTCCATTTATGGCAGTGAATTTTCTGACGGCACCGCTGACGGGCCGCACCGCCGGCCGGGGCGGTGTTACGGCTGTACGGCCTTGTGTAGGGTATCTGTATCGGACAGGGCGCAGTATTGCCGTGTGGACGGCCGCTGCCGCGCTGCTTCTGGCAGCGCCTCTGACACTTCTGTTCTGCCGGGATGCACAGGTGATGCCGCTGGTGGAGCACATGGTGATGCTGTATGCGCCGTTTATTCTGTTTTTGCCGGGATGTTTCATTCTTCCCAACGGCTTCAAAGCGGTGGGCGATGCCCGGTACGCCATGATCTTTTCCTCCGTGTCCGCATGGGTCATCCGGGTAGGAGGTATGTGGCTTCTGGGGCTGCGTTTGGGGCTGGGAACCACGGCAATCGTTCTGACTCAGGGCTTGGATCACTTTGCACGGTATGTTGCCTACAAGCGCCGCTACCGCGGTGATCGCTGGCTGCGGGAGTTGACGGCGGTACATCACAAAAACGAGGCAGGGAGGTAATGTCATGGAGGATATCAACCAGCGTTTTGCGGCATTGATCGTTACGCAGGCCTGCGCCGTGCAGCCCGGAGAGCGTGTGCTTATTGAACTGACGGATCCGGACGAAGGGCTGGGGGCAGAGCTGATCCGAGCCGTACACCGGGTCGGCGGCCATCCCTTTTACCACCAGATGCGGGACACTCTGGAAGCGGCATGGATCAGCTGTGCCGACGAGGATAGCATCCGTCGTCAGGCAGATTGGGACCGTCAGCGCATGGAGCAGATGGATGTGTTCATTTCTCTGCGCCGCAGCGGAAATCCCTGTGACCTGACAGAGATACCGGCGGAGCAGGCACAGCTGTACCGCAGCCTGTATACCCGCCCCGTGCACTTTGAAACGCGGCTCCCCCATACCCGGTGGCTGGCCATGGCACTGCCCAGTCCCGCCATGGCACAGGCGGCGGGCATGTCCACCCGAGACCTGTATCAATTCTATTATGACAGCTGTCTGATAGATTACCGGCAGTTCCACCGGCGCATGATGCCGCTGGCGGAATTGATGACGCAAACGGATCAGGTGCGCATAACGGGGCCGCAGCTGGAGCTGCAGTTCTCCGTTCGGGATATGGGCGTCAGCATTTGCCGTGGAAACCGCAATATCCCCGCCGGTGAAGTCTTTACCGCGCCGGTGCCGGACAGTGTGGAGGGACATATCCGTTACAATGTGCCCACCCGCTGGGAGGGGCAATCGTTCACGGGGGTGACGTTGGCCTTCTCCCACGGGCGCATCGTGAATGTCTCCTGCGAGATCGGAGATCGCGAGCGCTTGATGCAGATATTTGACACGGATGCCGGCGCACGGTATATTGGCGAGTTTGCTATGGGTACCAATCCCTTTATCCATCAGATCACAGGCGATATCCTGTTTGATGAAAAAGCCGCCGGAAGCTTTCATTTCACGCCCGGCAACAGCTATGGTCCCGGCAACAAGAGCCGGATACACTGGGACATGGTGCGGCGGATGCAGCCGGAGTACGGCGGCGGAGAAATTTACTTCGACGGCGTATTGGTGCAGCGGGACGGCCTGTTTGTACTGCCGGAACTGCTGCCGCTGAATCCGGAAAATCTGAAAAGAGAGCTGGCCCTGTAAGTGTGGCCGCAGAAAGGAGAAGATCATGCTGGAACAATTAAAACCCCGAGAAGTTTTTCGCTGGTTTGAGCATATCAGCGCCATCCCCAGAGGCTCCGGCCACATGGAGGCCATCAGCCAGTGGTGCATGGACTTTGCACAGAAGAGAGGGCTCTCCTGCAGACAGGATGGCACAGGGAATGTGGTCATCACCAAACCCGGACAGGGGGCGGCAGCTGGCTGCGCACCGCTGATCCTTCAGGGGCATATGGACATGGTATGTGCCGCCACACCACAGGCGGAGGTCGACCTGACCTGTTGCGGGCCGCAGCTGCAAACAGACGGCGCTTTTGTGTGGGCCCGCGAGACTACACTGGGTGCCGATGACGGTATCGCCGTGGCCATGATTCTGGCGGTGCTGGACAATGACCACATGGCGCACCCTCCGCTGGAGGCTGTGCTGACTGTCGACGAGGAAACGGGGATGCAGGGCGCAAAGGCGTTGGACAAATCGCTATTGAGTGGACGGAGAATGATCAATCTGGATGCGGAGCGGGCAGGAGAGATATTTGCCGGCTGCGCCGGTGGAAACGGAGTGACATTTTCGCTCCCCGCGATGCGGGAGGCCTTTGACGGTAATGCGTGGCGGCTGGAGATCGGCGGTCTGCGCGGCGGGCATTCGGGTGTGGATATCCACAAAGGCCGCGCCTGTGCCCTGACACTTCTGGGGCGGGTACTGGACAAGCTGGATGCCGTCGGAGGTGTCCGGGTGATTTGGGCGGAGGGGGGACAGGCAGACAATGCCATTGCTGACACAGCCGCCGCCCTGATACAGACGGTGCCATGCACAGATGCCGCCGCGGTGATCGGCCGGATGGAAAAAGAATTGCGGCAGGAATACCGCGTCACGGAGCCGGAGCTGTATGTCCATATCACGCCTGCGCAGGTGCAGGAGCCTGCCATGGACGCGGTCTCTACCAGACGGCTGCTGTATCTGCTGCAATGCGCGCCGCAGGGTGTGATGGAAATGAGCATGGACGTGCCCGGACTGCCGCAGACCTCATGCAATCTGGGTATTCTTCGAACATTTCAGAATCAGGTGACAGGAGAATTCTGCATCCGCAGTGCCTTGGCCACCCAGCAGGAGATGATGAATCGCCGCATCAGCGCATTGGTACAGGGACTGGGAGGACATGTCACCATCCGCTCCGGCTGCCCAGGATGGGAATTCGTTCCGGAGTCACCTCTGCGAGAGTGCTGTTGCCGCGCTTGGCAGGAAACAACAGGCAGCGCCGCGGTGGTGAAGATCAGCCATGCGGGAGCGGAGTGCGGTCTGTTTGCCGCAGCCATGCCGGGTCTGGATGCCGTGGCGATGGGACCCACCATCACCGATGTTCACACGCCCCGGGAGCGGTTGGATGCAGCGTCCGTAGACACCGTATGGCAATGTCTGTGCCGGGTGCTGGAGCTGTTGGCTGCAGAGGGCTGCTGAGCACAGCGCCGCGAAAAACCATGCATAACGACATAAAGCGGTACGCCCAAGGCGTACCGCTTTATGTCGCTTATAGAAAAAGGATACTGTTACACACTGCCGGGCTGATAGGCGCCGAAGCCTTTGCCCAGCACCTCGTTGGCGTCGTACACGATGATAAATGCGTCAGGGTCTACCTGCTGTACCCGCCTTTTCAGGTCGATGATCTGATTCTTGGCAAAGGCGCACAGGATCACCTTGTGGGCCTGATGGGTAAAGCCGCCCTCTCCGTCCAACAGCGTAATGCCCCGGTGCATCTCCAGCAGCGCGGCGGTCAGTTCTTCGTGCCGGTCGGAGATAATGCACGCGACCTTCGACTGCTTGCCGCCGTACACCACCCGATCCATGATGAGTGAGATGAGATACAGCGACGCCACCGCGTACAGACAATGGCTCAGGTTGCGGAAGGCGATGACATGCAGCACCACGATCAGGCCGTCCAGCAGGCTGCACAGCGTGCCGATGGAGACCCGCTCCAGCCGCAGGCGCAGCAGCCGCGCCGCCAGATTGGTGCCGCCTACGGTGGCGTTCTGCCGCAGCATCAGGCCACAGCCAACACCCACCAGCACCGCGCCATACACGCAGGCCAGCACCGGCTCGATGGCTTGGAACGTCACTGTTTTGTCCAGCAGGTCGATGAACAGTGAACTGACCACCATGGCATATAGTGAGGCGATGAGCCAGTCGCGTCCCACGTTTTTCCAGATCAGGAAAAACAGTGGCAGATTCATCAACAGTACCTGAACACCGATCGGTATCTGGGGCAGGAATAGGCTGATGACCTGCGCAAGGCCGGTAAAGCCGCCCATACAAAGCTGGTTGGGTGCGTAAAACCAGCAAAAGCCCAGTGCGTACAGGGCGCACCCCAATGTGATCTGCGCATAGCGCAGGAATGTATGCTGCAATTTGTCCATGTGTTTTCTGCCTCCCGACAGGACGCGTTTTGCTGTCCAGAGGACATCCTATCAGGTATGCCCGAACTTGTAAAATGGGCATTTTTCCCAGCGGCCATGAATCTCATTCATGGCGATATAGCAGAGAAAACACAGGCGGTGCCTGCATTTTCTCTGCTATACGTGGGCATGAAACATATCGGTGGTGTACCGGCAGAACAGCTCCGCTGCGGGAGACAGCCGCCGCTGCGGCAGCGTCGCCAGACAGATGGTGCGGGTGGGATAGCCCTCCAGATAGCGCAGTTGGATGCGCTGCTCGTCATAGTCCCCCAGCAGCATCCGGGGCAGGATGGTCACGCCCCGTTCCTGTCCCACCAGCGTCAGGGCCGAGTAGTCGCTGTTGACGCTGGTGCTGTCTGTTACGGTACATCCGGCATGGCGGAGAATGTTTCCCACATCGTAGTCGATGCCCTCGGCGGGGACGATGACCCGTTCCTCCCGCAGACGCGCCAGCGGTACCTCCTCAAGCTCGCACAGCGGATGGCCGCAGGGCAGTACCAGCAGCATATCGTCCTCCACCAGCGGTGTCAGGCAGAAGGGCTGGCGGGTGGACGCGGAGAGGAAGCCCACCTCCACTTTCTTTTTCAGGATCCATTCCTCTACGGCCTCGTAATCGCCGTCCTGAAACCGGATCTGCACAGAAGGATAGCATGCGGCCATGCGCTCGATCAGTGCCGGAAGCCAGCGGATGGCAACGCTGCTGATACAGCCTACCGATACCACGCCGGATACGCTGCCGCTGAGGTCTGCCGCCTTTTGCAGCAGTTGCTCCTGCGCGGCCAGCATGGTCATTACATAGGGCAGCAGTTCCTTGCCGTTTTCCGTCAGGCAGACGCCCATGTGCAGACGCTGCAGAAGCTGCGTTCCCAGATTTTGCTCCAGCCGCCGCAGGGCATGACTGGCGGCAGACTGCGTATAACCCAGCTCCGCCGCGGCGTGGGTGATATTGCCCAGCTCGGCGGCCCGGGCAAACAGTTTCAGATCGTTGATATCCATATGCAATTCCTGTGGCTCCTGATCGTAACTTTGAAGTGTAATGAAAATATTATACCACACTCTACCGGAAATACAATGCAGGATCGTTTCAGACATCTTACTATTCCACTTGCGTTATCTCTGCCGAACTTTTACATTACCCCTTGCGGCATCAAAGAATACCCTGCACCTTGGTGTAGATACTGTCCACACCGTCCTTATAGAGCAGGCCAGTTCTTTGGTGGCATAGCTGCTCTTTCATCAAAATGTAACTGGGAAGATTCAAAGGCCTCTCTAATACGCCTTTAATACGCACGTAATACGCATTGTTTCCGTAATACGCATTTAATACGGAGATAATGCGTATTACGTTTTTGACCTCGTTTTTTCGAAATACATTATTTTGCTGTTTTGATATTGACAACTACAATATATTGTGGTATATAAGAATTGTTCAGTTATTTGTGCACCGCCCTGATGGGGGTTCCGAACGCGGTTCGGATCGCACACGTTGTTAAGTTTGTACTTGAGGAGCATTATGCTCCCGTTTGAGATTAGGGCCATTGCGCCCTCGTATTTCAATGACTATGCTGCGAGAAATTTTTCTCGCGGCATTTTCCACCTGTACATTTCTCTGCCGCCGTACTACACTGAACGTG
>CAVHYW010000034.1:0-27584 GCA_963640475.1 bacterium
AGGGCATCAATAACATCCTGCTTTTTCAGCTTTGGTATAGCCATGCTGCACCTCCTCAAAAGTGTGTACACACATTATATCACAAGGAGCGGCCTGTTTTCAATATGATACCTGAAATTTACCGCCTTAAAATGTAACTTTTCTGCGAATACAAGCTGATTTTCAGTTTCCACAGTGTCGAACATACTCTGCATCGAAATACCCGCCTATCGACTTTGCGGCTTTGTGAGGTATTTTGCACGACCGCAAATATACGCACTCTCAAGCGAACCGTATGCACTATACAGCGATTCACTGTTTCACAAAGGAACTGTATGAGAGCGATAACTATTTCGTCCTTTTTACTATCCTTGCTTTCCAGCGCTGAAAATCGGTGATTTTCAACCCTTAGATGTACAAAAACAGGCGGCACTCAACCGAAGCTGAGTGCCGCCTGTTTTGTTGTCCAATCCTGCTTGACAGATGCCGATTTTGTAGTTTTCTCAAATTACTGTCTTATCGGCACACGGCTAAGGCCGTTTTTTTATTGAGGGTTTTATGGCGGGGGGTGATGTCACCCCGCCCTACGTACAGGATATCAAAGCCTTTTCGTAGGGCGGCATGACCACATGCCGCCGCACGATAAAACCACAGCCCTTTATCCTTCTGTCTCTACATAAATGTCCTCGCAGTCCTGCTGGGCGTTGATCAAAAGCGCCTTGCCCAGCAGGGTCGCCTGCTTCGCGTCCGGGTTGGATTCCATGACCTCCAGCGTCCGCTCCACAGCGTCGCACAGCCGCAAATACATTTTCTGATAATCCGCCATATTACAAGTCTCCTTTCCATGATACCTACATTTTAGTAAAGATATTTACTAAAATCAATAGTAAATATCTTTACTGGATAGAATGTTGCATGAAAGGGGACATGCAGCATGGATTATACGCGCAGGCTTCGTGATCTGCGAGAGGATCATGACAAAACGCAGCAGGATATTGCCGAGGTGCTGGGCACGTCTCAGACCATGTACGCCCGCTATGAGCGGGGCGCCAACGAGCTGCCGCTGCGCCATCTGGTAAAGCTGGCGGAGTATTACCACGTCAGTACCGATTATCTCCTCGGCCTTTCCGACACCAAATAAAAAATACGCCTGACCATTCCGGTCAGGCGTATTTTTCAGACAAAACGTTACTCGCCCAGCTGATGCTCCACCAGCTCGCTCAGGGCGTCCACAGCGGCGGTCTCGTCGCTGCCGTCGGCGATCAGGGTGATGGTGGTGCCCTTCACGATGCCCAGACTCAGCACACCCAGCAGGCTCTTGGCGTTGACGCGGCGCTCTTCCTTCTCTACCCAGATGCCGCTCTTGAACTCGTTGGCCTTCTGGATAAAATAAGTGGCGGGTCTGGCGTGCAGGCCGACCTCATTATTTACGGTGACTTCCTTCGTATACATTGTCCGTTCTCCTTCACGTCAGTATCTCGGCCCAAATGCCGATACTCTCACTTACACTATTATATCGAATCACCGCAAGATTGCAATAGACATTCCCACAAAATATCAATGGTTCCCTGAAAAAAAGAGTGTGAAAACTGTCACATTCGACAAAAAGTGCCTATTTCAGCTCCACCACCGTGACGCCGGCCTCGCCCTCGCCGTAGCGGCCCAGCCGGAAGGACTTCACCGCCCGGTTCCGCTTCAGCATCTCGTGCACCGCCTTGCGCAGCGCGCCGGTACCCTTGCCGTGGATGATGGTCACGGTGCCCAGCTTGGCCATGACGGCGGCGTCGATGTAGTTCTCCACCACGCTCTCGGCCTCCAGCGTCTCCATGCCCCGGATATCCAGCTCCGATGCGGCACGGGCCGCCAGTTGGATCTGCGGCGACACGTTCTTCCGCTGGGCGGCGGCCGCCTGCTTTTTCCGCTTCTCGATCTCCTCGGCGGATTCCAGCAGCCGCACCTGTCCAGCCTTGACGGTCATCTTCATCTTGCCTGCCTGTAACAGCATGGAGCCGTCGTCGTTGACGTTCAGCACCGTGGCGGCGGTCTTGACGCCCGCCAGCTCCACCAGATCGCCCACGGCGATGGGGCGGCTGGGCGCGGGGGCCTCCGCCTCCTCGTCCCGGCTGTGGAGCACCGCCTCCGCATCCTTCAGGTCGTGGCGGATAGACGCCTTGGCATCGTTGATCTGCTGGAAGTTGTCGGCTCGTGTCTGCTGCTTCCGCAGCTCCTCCAGCTGGGCAAAAATCTCCTCGGTTTTCTGCTGGGCCTCCCGCACGATGCGCTTGGCCTCGGCCTCGCCCTTGGCGCGGGCGTTCTCCTTGGCCTTTTCCATCTGCTCCCGGAACACGCGGGCCTTGCGGGCGTCCTCCTGCCGCTGCTGCCACAGGCGGTTGGCCTCGGTCTGGGCCTTTTCCAGCCGCTGGCGCTTTTCCTCCAGCTGGGCCAGCACGTCCTCGAACCGAAGGGATTCGCTGTCCATCTGGGCCTTGGCGTCGGCGATGACGCTCTCGTCCAGTCCCAGCCGCCGGGAGATGGCAAAGGCGTTGGACTTGCCGGGGATGCCCACCAGCAGCCGGTAGGTGGGCCGCAGGGTCTGCACGTCGAATTCGCAGCTGGCGTTTTCCACACCCGCCGTGGTCATGGCGAAGGTTTTCAGCTCGGCATAGTGGGTGGTGGCGGCGATCAGCGCGCCCTTTGACCGGGCGTGCTGGATGATGGCAATGGCCAGCGCCGCGCCCTCCACCGGGTCGGTGCCTGCGCCCAGTTCGTCGAACAGGATCAGGCTGTCGTCGTCCGCCTGCCGCAGGATCTCCACCGTGTTGGACATATGGGCCGAGAAGGTGGACAGGCTCTGCTCGATGGACTGCTCATCGCCCACATCCGCCAGAATACGGTCAAATACCCGCACCGTGGAGCCGCTGTCGGCGGGAATGTGCAATCCGCACTGGGCCATCAGGCACAGGAGCCCCAGCGTTTTCAGCGTCACCGTCTTGCCGCCGGTGTTGGGGCCGGTGATGACCAGCGTGTCATAGTCGCCGCCCAGCTCCACCGTCACCGGCACGGCCTTGGCCTGATCCAGCAGGGGGTGCCGCGCCCGCTTCAGGCTGATGGCGCCCTTGCGCACCACCTCCGGCCGGCTGGCGTCCATGGTATAGCTCAGCTGGGCCCGGGCAAAGATCATGTCCAGATGCACCAGCATGTCATAGTCCAGCAGGATGTACTCCATGGCGTCGGCGCATTGGGCGCTCAGCTCCCGCAGGATGCGCTCGATCTCCTTTTCCTCCCGGGCCTCTAGCTCCTTCAGCTCGTTGTTGGCCTGCACCACGCCCATGGGCTCCACGAACAGCGTAGCTCCCGAGGAGGAGATGTCGTGTACCAGACCCGGCAGACTGCCCTTGCATTCCGCCTTCACCGGCACCACGAACCGCCCGTCCCGCTGGGTGATCAGGGCCTCCTGCAATACCTTGGCGTAGGAGGGGGAGGAGATGATCTTCTGCAAAATCTGCCGTCCCTTGCTGGCGGCGATGCGCATTTTCCGGCGGATGTCCGTCAGCTCGGCGCTGGCGGTGTCGGCGATGGTCTCCTCGTCCAGAATGGCCCCGTGGATGCGGTCCTCCAGATATTTGTTGGTGTGCAGGGCGCTGAAAAAGCGGTCGATGGCCGTGGCCTCGCCCTTGCGGTCCTCGTCGTACTCATAGACCCGCCGGGCCGCCGTCAGCAGTCCCGCGATGTTCAGCAGTTCCCGGGTGTTCAGCATGCCGCCCCGGTCGGCCCGGGCCAGCGGCTCGGACACGTCCTTCACCCCGGAAAGGCTGGGGGAGCCGTACAGCCCCAGCCGCTCTCTGGCGGCGTCCGTCTCGTCCAGCAGCCGCAGCACCTCCTGCCGGTCGGTGGCAGGCAGGATATGGCGGCTCTTTTCCCGGGCCGCCTCACTGACGGCCTTGGCCGACAGCATTTCCAATACCGCCGGAAGCTCCAGCGTCCGTATGGATTTTTCAAATAATTCACTCATAATGTTGTATCCTTGGTCAATACCTCTTTTGTTGGTAAACGTAATATTTTATGCGGCTTATGCGGCGGGGTGAGGTCACCCCGCCCTACGGCCAGCCATCGATAGAATTTCGTAGGGCGCGATGCCCACATCGCGCCGCCGTACAACGATTCATTTCCCACCGTTGATGCGCATGAGCGGCAGCGGCGCAAGACGTAAAGTCGATGCGTCATACACCACGATGACCGCCATGTTCTGTGACCGCGTGGCAAAAGGCTGCAAATCTGTAATAGGGCCAGCGTGGGCGGATTCTTAAACCGCAGGTTTAAGCGGCCTTTTTGGACACTTTTGGGGCCGTGGCCAAAAGTGTCCCGCGTCCGGAGACGCGGAATACTCCTCGCGCCGCAGGCGCGAAGTAATTCTATTCGTCCTCCTCCGTCAAAAACACCTTGTAATAGTCCAATGTCCGGAACCCCCGCTCCAGCTGCACCGCGCAGAAGGCCTCTCCCGCCCGATCCAGCATCCGCATGTCCCGCGCACCCAGCGTGAAGCCGTACAGCTTCTTGGGCGGACAGTACAGGATGTACCGCAGCGCCTGTACGGCGCTCTCTGTCAATGGCAGGCTCAGTCCGCCGCCGCTCAGGCGGCATCCGCCGCACCGCAGCACCCCCTGCATCACGTCCAGCATGGGAGCCTCCGGCATCTCGCGGCCGCAGACGGCGCAGCCGTCCGCCAGCGGCGCGAAGCCCGCCGCTTCCATCAGCCGCCACACAAAGGCGGTTTTCACCAGCAGCGGCTCCTTGCCCAGCGTCCCCAGTGCGAACAGCGCGTTCAGCAGCAGCGGCAGGATCTCCGCCGCCGCCATGGCGTCCTGACACACCGCCTCTGTCAGCTCGGCGAAATAGGCCGCCAACGCCAACCGCTCAATGTCCTGCCGCACGCCGTCGAACAGCTCGATGGTGTTGGCCTCCGCCAGATAGTACCACTCGCCCTTGCGCCGCAGCGTCATCTCGTCATAGGCCAGCAGCTGGCACGCGGCGGTATACTTGCTGCGGCGGCTGCGGGCGCCCTTGGCAATAACGCTGATGCGTCCCAGCTCCGGCGTCAGCACTGTCAGTATCTTGTCCGATTCCTTGGTCTCCGTCTCCCGCAGGACAAGGCCCGCGGTCACGAATGTTCCGTTGTCCACGTTCCGTCCTCCGTGTCCTTGGCCATCAGCCACGCCTCCGGCGCACCGGTGTCCCAGAACAGTGCCCAGTAATCCACTGTCCATCACCTCATGCCTAGCATGCGCGTCCAGGGCGGTTCCATGTCTGGTAATTTACTCCTCGTTGAAGCCCTGTGCGCGAATGAAATTCACGTTATCGCGCCAGTTCTCTTTCACCTTCACCCAGGTCCCCAGATAGACCTTGGTGCCCATGAATTTCTCGATATCCTGCCGGGCCAGCGTACTGATGCGCTTCATCATGTCGCCGTGCTTGCCGATGATGATGCCCTTGTGGCTGGCTTTCTCGCAGTAGATGGTCACGTCCAGATCGATAATGCCGTTGTCCCGCTCGGTGAACCGGGTCACCTCCACCGCCGTGCCGTGAGGGATCTCCTTGTCCAGACATTGCAGCATCTTCTCCCGCAAAATCTCGGCGCACACCTGCGCGTCGGGCTGATCGGTGGTTATGCCGTCGGGGAACAGCTGCGGGCCCTCCTGCGCGTAGTTCTGCAATTGCGCCAGCAGCTCGTCCAGTCCGTCGCCGGTGCGTGCGGAGATGGGGATGATGGCGTCAAAGCCGCTGTATACCTCGTTGTAGGCGGCGATCACCGCCAGCAGGTCGTCCTTCTTCTCCACGGTGTCCACCTTATTGATGCACAGCACCACCGGCAGCTTCTCCTCCTCAATACGCCGCAGCAGGATGCGCTCCGGCTCGCCCACATGAGCGATAGGCTCCACCAGCAGCAGCGCACACTCCACGGCGCTGAGACTTTCCCGCACCACCTTCACCATATAGTCGCCCAGACGGCTGCGGGGCTTGTGCAGGCCCGGCGTGTCCAGCAGCACGAACTGGGTGTCGCCCTGGTTCACCACGCCGTAGATACGGTTGCGGGTGGTCTGGGGCTTCTTGGAGACAATGGCGATCTTCTCGCCCACAAGGGCGTTGGTCAGGCTGGACTTGCCCACATTGGGCCGTCCGCACACGGTGATCATCGCGGTTTTTGTAATGTTCATTCAGGTGATCCTCAACTTTCTTTTGTTTGAGCAATGTTTAGAGTGTTCCGCGCCCTCGGGCGCGGGTCACTTTTGGCCGCGTCATCCTGTGCAAGCACAGATGACACTACGGCGGCATAGCCACCGAGATCGGAGACTAAAAACATGCCACCGGCATGTTTTCTTGACGCCCCGACCCAAAAGTGACCAAAAAGACAGCTTAAACCTGCGGTTTAAGAATCCGCCCACGCTGTCCATATTACAAATTTGAAACCCTTTACCACGCGTTCACAGAACACGGCAATTATCGCAGCGTGTGACGTATCGACTTTCTTCTTGCGCCGCTGCCGCTCACAACTGCGACGGTAGACGCTGAAGCGTTGTTTGTTATTGGCATCAGCGGTAGCGGCGCTGTTGCTGTGTCAATTCGATAATGAAACGATACAAAATATCTTATGTGAACGTGTGGTATGCAGTATCAAAATCAGGAAAGGCATAGCGCGCCCGGAAGTGAAGGAACCGGAGGTTCCTTCCGGTGCTTTTGCCTACTTTTGTCACTGTTGACAAAAGTAGGTCGCTCCGGAGAGCGAAACTCTCCTTACCTCTCCAGCCCCAATTCCGCCATAATGACCTCTTCCCGTTCCCGCATCTGGGCCTTCATGGGGCCTTCGTCCAGATGGTCATAGCCCAGCAGATGCAGCACCGAGTGTACCACCAGGTACGCCAGCTCCCGGCGGTTGGAGTGGCCGTACTCCTTGGCCTGGGCCTGTACCCGCTCCATGGACAGCACCATGTCGCCCAGGGGCACCAGTCCCGTGCCGGGGTCGGCGTCCTCCTGATCGGGCAGCTCACCGGGCGTCAGCTCGAACTCCGGAAAGCTCAGCACGTCGGTGGGCCGGTCCACCTGCCGCATGTCCCGGTTGATCTGATGGATGCCCGCGTCGCTGGTCACCAGCACGTCCACCTCGCAGGGGAAGTCCACCCCCTGCATAGCCAGCGCCGTGCGGATCACACGGCGGATCAGCGCCTTTTTCTCGTCGCTTACCCCCGGCACATCGGCGGTGACGGGGATGTAATGCCGCTTCGCCATTATTTCTTCCTCCTGTCCTCATACCGGGCGTAGGCCTCGATGATCCGCTGCACCATCACGTGGCGCACCACGTCCTCCTGGGTCAGCTGGCAGATGCCCACGCCCTCCACGTCCCGCAGTACTTTCATGGCCTCCTTCAGGCCACTGACCTTGTCGTTGGGCAGGTCGATCTGGGTGATGTCGCCGGTAATGACCACCTTGGAGCCGAAGCCCATACGGGTCAGGAACATTTTCATCTGCTCCCGGCTGGTGTTCTGGGCCTCGTCCAGAATGATGAAGCTGTCATCCAGCGTCCGGCCGCGCATATAGGCCAGGGGCGCCACCTCGATGTTGCCCCGCTCCAGATACTTCTGGTACGTCTCCGCGCCCAGCATGTCGAACAGAGCGTCATACAGCGGCCGCAGATAGGGATCCACCTTGGATTGCAGGTCGCCGGGCAGGAAGCCCAGCCGCTCGCCCGCCTCCACGGCGGGCCGGGTCAGCACGATGCGGTTCACCTGCTTGTCCCGGAAGGCGGCCACCGCCGCCGCCACCGCCAGATACGTCTTGCCGGTGCCGGCGGGGCCTACGCCGATGGTAACGGTGTTGTGCAGCACCGAGTCCACATATTGCTTCTGGCCGATGGTCTTGGGCTTCACGGGCCGTCCCTTGCTGGTGATGCAGATCACGTCCTGGGTCAGCTCGCTGATGCGCTCCGACTGGCCGCTGCGGCACAGTCCGATGACGTAGCGGACGTGCTGCTGGTTGATGGCCTCGCCCTTGGCGCTGAGGGTCAGCAGGGCCTGCACGGCCTTTTCCGCCAGCATGACGTTCTCCGGCTCGCCGGAGATGACGATCTCGCCGCCCCGGTTCACCACCTGCACCTGAAATTCCGTCTCCAGCAGGCGGATATTCTCATCGAAGGAGCCAAACAGGTTGATGGCCTCCTCCATGCGTTCAATACCGATTCGTTGTTCCATATAAAAAGCCTTCTTTCTGAAAGGGAAAAGTCATGTGCCGGTTCCCGGCAGTGATTTATTATATGCGGTTATATGCCCAAAAACGCCGAAGCCAGTGCGAAATAGATCAGCAGGCTGGTGGCGTCCACGATGGTGGTGATGAAGGGGCTGGCCATCACCGCCGGGTCAAGGCCGATTTTCTCCGCCAGCAGCGGCAGCGAGCAGCCCACGCACTTGGCGAAGATCACCACGAACATCACCGTCAGGCACACCACAAGGCACACCGTCAGCGTGACCGCATCGTTGCCCAGCAGCAGCCGGTCCACCAGCTGCATCTTCACGAAGTTGGCGGCAGCCAGCGCCGCGCCGCATAGGAAGGCCACCCGCACCTCCTTCCACAGCACCGCCAACACGTCGGAGAAGTCCACCTCGCCCAGACTCAGGGCACGGATCACCGCCACCGATGCCTGCGTACCGGAGTTGCCGCCGGTGCCCGACAGCATGGGAATATAGGAGTTCAGCACCAGGCAAGCCGCCAGTGCGCTTTCATAGTGGTTCAGGATCATGCCGGTAAAGGTGGCCGACAGCATCAGGATCAGCAGCCACGGCATACGGGCCTTCCATGTGTCGAACACACCGGCACGGAGATAGGGCTTGTCGGAGGGCAGCATAGCCGCCATCTTCTCGAAGTCCTCCGTGGTCTCTTCCTCGATGACGTCCATAGCGTCGTCAACGGTGACGATACCCACCAGCCGCTTTTCCAGATCCACGATGGGCATGGCAAGGAAGTCGTACTTGCTCAGTGCCTGGGCTACGTCCTCCTTATCGTCGGTGGTCTTGGCCCACACCACGTCGGGATCCATGATATCCTCAATGAGATCGTCCTCGTCCGCCAGCAGCAGGTCACGGACCGACAGCACGCCCAGCAGACGGCGGGTGGGGTCGGTGACGTACAGGATGTTGATGGTCTCCAGCTCGCCGCCGATGCGGCGGATGCGCTTGAAGGCGTCCGCCACCGTCATGTCCTTCTTCAGAGACAGGAACTCCATGTTCATGATGGAACCGGCGCTGTCCTCGGGATATTTCAGGATTTCATTGATGGACTTGCGCATTTCCGGCGTGGCCTTGTCCAGAATACGGATCACCACGCTGGCGGGCATCTCCTCCACGATGTCCACGGCGTCGTCCAGATACAGCTCGTCCAGCACTTCCTTCAGCTCGGTGTTGGAGAAGCCGTTGATGAGCATTTCCTGACTTTCGCTCTCCAACTCCACGAATACCTCTGCCGCCGTCTCCTTGGGCAGCAGCCGGTACAGAAGGGGCATGACCTCAGGGCCCGCCTCCTCCAAAATCTGGGCGATATCCGCGCTCTCCATGGGCAGGAACATGTCACGCAGCTCGGCGTACCGTTTCTCATGGACCATCTCCTTGATCTCGTCCAGCAGCTCGTCCATTTTGTTTTCCAAATCGATCATGCCACGTTCCTCCTTTCCGCGGATCGTCCACCATATCCGGGCAGCAAAAAACACCCCAGCGCGATAGGCGCTGCGGTGCAAGCGGGAAACCGCCTTGCTATGACGGCTTCGGGCCCTACCGTTACAAGCTTTAGCATCGCCGGGCGGTGAAACTGCGTTAGATGATACCTTGGTTTCGATATCGCCTGTTCAAACCCTCTCGTGGTGTCTCCACCATTTTGCGGCAGCAGTCCATATCCCTGCGGTAGCCTTACCTACCGGTGAACACATTTATACATTTAACACATTTAGTGTATGTCAAAATGCGGGGCTTGTCAAGAGCGGCGGCCATCTTTCACCGACCTTTTTCGTATAAATCGAAGCGTATTCTGCCGGCAGGCGGGACCGTCGGGCCTGTCAGACGGCAAACCGGGGCGGCGGGCGGCTTTGTGAGGGCTGTGAGGAGACAGAAGGAGCCCCCGGTTATGAAACCGGGGGCTCGCTTATTCTGCGTTTTGCCATAAGGCGAAAACACAGAATAAGAGGGGGTCAGTCATCCTTCCGCTTCTTGCCCAGCACCAGCGCACCGCCGGTCAGGGACAGCAGGCTCATGGCCGCGTACAGGGCAATGCCTGCATCGCCGGTCTTCTGAGACTGGACAGGCTGTGCGGGAGTCGTGCCGGGGTTCGCGGGCTGGGAGGGATTGCCCAGCTTGGGGATACGCTCGGTTCTCGTGAGCTGGCATGCGGTGCAGGTATAGGTCTTAACACCCGATCTGACCGCAGTAGGCTGTCTGGTAATAACACCATCATCCCACTTGTGACCGGTAGCAGGGATGACCTTGCCGCTCTCCAGCTTGGTATCGCAGCCCTTGCAGTAGGTATCGCCGGTGTAGCCGTCCGTGGTGCAGGTGACCGCCTTGGCGTCCTTGATCTCGGTGCCGCCAGCATGGTTGTCCTTGTTCAGTTCGCCGTAGGGCTGGCTGCACTTCTCGCAGACGGCCTTGTCCTTGCAGGTGGCCGTGCCGCCGGTGTGGCCGGTGGCGAGAATGACATTGCCACTCTCCAGCTTGGCGCCGCAGTCCTTGCAGTAGGTATCGCCGGTGTAGCCGTCCGTGGTGCAGGTGACCGCCTTGGCGTCCTTGATCTCGGTGCCGCCAGCATGGTTGTCCTTGTTCAGTTCGCCGTAGGGCTGGCTGCACTTCTCGCAGACGGCCTTGTCCTTGCAGGTGGCCGTGCCGCCGGTGTGGCCGGTGGCGAGAATGACATTGCCACTCTCCAGCTTGGCGCCGCAGTCCTTGCAGTAGGTATCGCCGGTGTAGCCGTCCGTGGTGCAGGTGACCGCCTTGGCGTCCTTGATCTCGGTGCCGCCAGCATGGTTGTCCTTGTTCAGTTCGCCGTAGGGCTGGCTGCACTTCTCGCAGACGGCCTTGTCCTTGCAGGTGGCCGTGCCGCCGGTGTGGCCGGTGGCGAGAATGACATTGCCACTCTCCAGCTTGGCGCCGCAGTCCTTGCAGTAGGTATCGCCAGTATAGCCGGTCTCGGTGCAGGTAGCGTCCTTGGCGTCCTTGATCTCGGTGCCGCCGGTGTGTTTGCACTCGGAGGTCTGCCAGCTCAGCACGGGATAGCCGCCGTTGATGCCGCCCAGATCGCGCTTGAAGCCGTCGCCAAGGGCAGCAGGCATGGTCTTGGCCTTCAGCTCGCCGGCAGTTTTGGCGGCGGCGGTGGCGTCGCCGTTGCCGACGGCCTTATCCGCCGTCCCCTCCAGATAGTAGATATTGAAAAGCGTGTCCGCGGTGCCGACCACCGCGCCAACGGCGTTGCCGCCGGATTCGGCCACTGTGACTTTGCCGGTGCTGTAACCGTTGGTGAGGCTGGACTTCTCCATCACACCCACCAGGCCGCCCACCAGATTCTTCGCGGTGGAAACAGCGCCGGTGTTATACACGTCCTTGATGGTGGCCTGCTTGGCATAGCCCATAATGCCGCCCACATACGTGCCGCTGGCGGTGACAGCGCCGGTGTTGTAGCAGCCGGTCATGGTGCCCGCGTAAAGCTCATAGCAGAGACCGCCCAGATTCTTCACACCAGACACATTGCCCTCGCTGCCGCAGTTGGTCATGGTGCTGTCGATCAGCACACCGGCCAGACCGCCCACGCCGCAGGCATTGCCAACATTGGTGTCTACGGTCACGTTAACGCGGGAGATCACGCCGGAGATATCCACATAGCTGCCGTAGGCCACAACGCCGGCCACATTGCCCGAATAGACGGAGAAGTCACTGCTGGCGTTCACGCTGCCCTGAACCGTCAGGTTCTTGATGGCGGCGTGGTTATCCTTTGTGCCCTCCACATAGCCGAACAGGCCCAGATACAGCCGTTCGCCGGACGCGGCTGTCTGATAGTCGATGGTCATGTTCTTGATGGCATGGCCCGCACCGTCGAAGCTGCCGGCAAATTTGTTTGTATTGCTGCCGATAGGCGTCCAGTTGATGCCGTTCAGGTCGATGTCCGCCGTCAGCACGCCGGAGATGGCGGTATTGCCGCCGTTGACCTGCTTGGTGAACCAGATCAGCTCATCGACCGTGCTGATCTGGTACACGCCGCCCTCCTGGGAAGGCATTACCGGCGCCTTCACGGTAACGGCGCACTGGGCCTTTACGTCGCCGCACTGGGCGGTGATGGTGACCGTACCGGCCTTTACCGCGGTGACGACGCCGTCCTTTACGGTGGCTGCCGCATCGTCGGAGGAGGTCCAGATGACGGTTTTGTCCGTGGTGTCCTCCGGCAGCACTGTGGCGGTCAGCGTGGCAGCGTCGCCCTCATACAGGGTCAGTGCCGTCTTATCCAGCGTCACGCTGGCGGCCAGAATGGGCGGCAGCACAGTGACGGCACATTCGGCCTTCACGCTGCCGCACTGGGCAGTGATGGTGGCAGTACCTTCCTTCACCGCGGTGACGACACCATCCTTGACAGTGGCCACTGCGTCATCGGAGGAAGTCCACACCACGGTATCGGTGGTGTTTTCCGGCGTTACCGTGGCGGTCAGGGTCGCTTTTCCGGTGGGACGCAGGCTCAGTGCCGTCTCGTTCAGCGTAATGCCGGTGGCGGGGACGGCCTTCACCGTCCGCTCGATAAACAGATAGTAGGTAGCGCCTGCCATGGCGTCCATAATGGACAGATAAGTGATCTTGCTGTTATCTGCCGGGGTAAATTTCACCAGCTTGGCGATCTGTTTGTCTGTCAGCGTCGCGCCGTCCAGCTGGGCGGCGGTCAGGGTGAAGGGGTTGGCACCCTCGTCATTCAGATAGCCATAGTTCGCGTCGCTTACCATCAGGAAGGAAGCGTTCTTGACATCAATGGTCACGGCGTCGCCACTGTCCACTGTAACCTTATAGGCATCGCCGTAGGTATCGGGGCTATCCACCTTGGTGACGGTGCAGGCAGTATCGCCCACCTTTACGCTGATGGGGACCGCCGTCACAGTGACGGTGCATGTATCGGTCACTGCGCCGCAGGAAACGGTGATGGTGGCTTTTCCCGCCGCCACGGCGGTGACAACGCCGTCCTTGACGGTAGCTACCGCGTCATTGGAGGAAGTCCATTCGAGTTTATCGGTGGTATCCGCCGGCGTTACCGTGGCGGTCAGGGTGGCGGTCCCGCCTTCGGTTAGGCTCAGCTCCGCCTTATCCAGAGATACGCCGGTGGCGGGAATGTTGGCGACTGCCTTTTCAAACCGCACCGCCACATCATCATAGGCGAAGTAGGCGGGCTGGGAGAAGCCGTAGCCGTTGTCGCTGGAGCCGGTGACGTTGAACGTCACCTTGGCGACCTTGCCCAAGCCGGACAGATCCCACTTCGTCCAGTCCATGATGATGTTATCCGGGCCGTTGCACAGATAGATGCCGGTCTCGCCGGTCTTTGTGCCATTGGTATCGTAGCCGGTGGCCACCAGCTTCACCCAGTCATTCGGGCCGATACTGGCGGTCAGGCTGTTGCCGTCAATGTAGCAGTTCAGGGCATAGGTGGTGTTGGTAACATACATATGGTCAATGACACGCTCCACGCCGTCGGCAAAGGTCAGGGCAGGCAGGGCGTCTGCGCCAAGGCCAAATCCGGAGTTGTCGGCATAACCGTAATGTACGGCAAAGTTGTTGGAGCCGTTGTGGCCGCCGCCGGTGCGGGACAGGCCGGAAACACCCTTTTTGTAGACGGTGAGCTGTGTAGTATAGCCGCCATAGTCCGCGATGTCACCTGTGTTATAGTTGGAAATGGCGTGGCCGCCGATCCAGTAGCACCATGTGCCGTAACCCTCAGAGAGAATATTGCGCAGCCAGGTGTTATTGGTATCCGTCCACTGATAGGCGGCGTCAGCGGAGTCAACACCGCCGCCCTCGCCGTACAGCAGTTTGCCACCGTACTGGGGATCGTCGATCAGGGACGACCAGTTGTTGCCGCCGGCAAAATTGGTGCCGCCCTTAGTCGGCGTCCTCGAAGGTCAGCACCCGCAGCTCGTAGTTATCCGCCGCAAAGGCGCTGACCGGCAGCAGCGATACCGCCATCACCAGCGCCAGCAGCAGCGAGAAGATTCGTTTCTTCATGTTGTGATGTTCCTTTCTCTTGTGTGATGTTTCTCTATCTGAAAGGCCCGTTGGCCTGAATGCATGAGGAGGGTGAGAGAGGCCGGCAAACCTCTCTCACACCATGGAAAAGCAGCGACGACCGCGTCGCTCTCGGCAGCAAAAGAAAAACGCACAGCCAAACCCGGCCGTGCGCTGCTGCAATAAACAAAAACGCACGGCCAAAGCAGGTCGTGCGTGAAAAACACTTCTTGCTTCGGCTTCGGGAATGGCAAAGCCCAGGAGCAGCGCATCTCGTATCTGACTTATCCCGGCGCTTTTTGCAAGCGCGGGCATCACAGTGACCTTCTCGCGGGGCATCTCACCCCATTCCGCCGCTAGCCTGTAAAAGGCCGGCACGCTGTCCTGTTATGTAGTTGTTGAATCTAGTGTAACATACTTGCCGGAGAAATGCAATACATGTCGGGCAAATGAATATATAAAAAGTGGCAGCACGCCCCGCCGCAAAGAAAGCTCCCGGTCATCAAACCGGGAGCTTTCCTGTTATGCGATTTGTGCCCTTACGGAAGCGTTTTTTACTGCGCGTCCTTGATGGCAGCCTGAACGGCGGCGAACAAACGGGGAAATTCACTCCTTTCGGCAGCGGGATATTATTGTCCCTTGCCTGTCACTTGTCAGAATATCGCTTATCACAGATGTAAGGCAACGACTCAAAAAAGCCATCTCGGACCGTGAGAAATCATCTAGTATCGTTGAAAATACAGAAACGCTAAAATACAGAATCCCTGCGACCCATAAAACACAAGAAAATTTTGCCGAATATTTGCTAAAAAGCAAAAAAGCTGTTGCACGGAGAAAAACATGTCTGCTATAATGTGTTATTATAGTATGTACTTCAACAATTTGCCCGGAAGGGAGATTTTCTATGGCGAAGCGTATTACCGCGCAGAAAGTATATGAATATGTAAGAGAGCAGATCGTTTCCAAGGCGCTTTTCCCCGGAAACCGTATCGTGGAGGAGGAGCTGGCAGATGCCCTGCACACCAGCCGCACCACCGTCCGCAACGGCATTGCCATCCTGAGCTATAACGGTCTGGTGGATGTGATCCCCAACTACGGCACCTTCGTGACGAAGCCCACTCTGTCCGATATGGAGCAGGCCTACGCCGTGCGCACCGTACTGGAGGTAGAGGCGATGCGGCTGGCTATCCCGCGGATCACCGAAGGCGCACTGCTCCGGATGGAAAAAAATCTGGAGGCACAGCGGGAGCTGACACGCAACTACTCCATGGCCACCTATGTGGATCTGAATTCCGCATTTCATCAGGAGATCGTGCAGGCCGCCGGCAACATCTACATGGAAAAATACCTGCGCGAGCTATACAACAAAACCGCCGTCTTTCTGACGTTCTACGATACCTCCATTTCCAACATCAATTCTCTCAGCAGCCACGAGCAGATGTATCAGGCGCTGAAGGATCGGGACGAGGCCGCTGCGGTAGAGGCGCTGCGGCAGGACATGGTGTTTGCCACCGAATGCATCTGCATCAACTGAACATACCGCTATGGTAAAAGTGCCTGCGTACTATCCGGTACGCGGGCACTTTTTTCCTGATTGTCTTTCTTGTCAGCTTTTTTTGCACAAAAAGCCCGAGAGGGAATCGTGAGTTTCTCCAAAAAACAGCAATTTTCACAAAAGGACTTGCGAAAAACGTCTCCATTGTGTACAATTGATAATACAATGTTGCATACAGTTAAATGCAACGCTTCTGCTCTTTTGAGCGGGAGGACAAAAAAGGTCGTAAGATCAAGATGAAAAAGGAGGAACCTATGAAAAAGATCACTGCTCTCTTGTTGGCGTGTCTGATGATGGTGTCCCTGCTGGCCGGCTGCGGCGGCGGCAGCAGCACCAACACCAATGACAACGCGAACGTCGCACCGGAGGACAGAGTCCTTCACATGCGCACAACATCTGCACTGCTGTCCACTGACTGGCAGGCTTCCACCCTGACCGACGACATGAAGATCCTGTGGGTCCATGTGTTTGAAGGTCTGTACGGCATGGACGAGGCCAACGGCGGCTACTTCAACCTGCTGGCCAAGGACGTCGCCGTCAGCGAGGACGGCCTGACCTACACCGTTACGCTGCAAGACGCCACTTTCCAGAACGGCGATCCCCTGACCGCCGAGGACGTGGTGTTCAGCTACAAACTGGCCATGGAGAACTCCCGCTTTAACTATGTTACCAGTTTTATCAGCGACATCGCTGCGCAGGACGAAAAGACTGTTGTCTTTACGCTGGACTATCCCTATTCCGCCATCGCCCACACTTTCTGGACCATCAAGGTGGTCAGTCAACGGGAGTATAATGAGATCGTTGGCTCCGGCAAGGAGTTCGGCACCGAGCCCCATACCGCCGGCACCGGCCCCTACATTCTGACCGAGTTCGATGCCAACTTCGTCAAGCTGAAGGCCTATGACGGCTACTGGAGAGGCGCTCCTGACATCAAGAACGTGGAGTACCGCGTCATTACCGAGAACGCCGCTGCCGTTATCGCTTTCAAGAACGGCGAGCTGGATTACTTCACCGATGTGCCCCTGACTGACTGGGAAAGCGTGAAGGCCGCCTCCGGTGAGAACAACGCCATGCTGAAGGCCAACGATATCCATTGGCTGGGCATCAACTACCTCTCTCCCACCAACAACAATATTCTGGGCAACGAAAAGGTGCGCGAGGCCATCTTCTGGGCGATTAACAAGGACGACTGCATCACGGCGGCCACTGCCGGCTACGGCTCTCCCGCTTATGAGTACATGCCCTCCGAGTACGTGGCTACCTCTCCCAACTATCGGGACGGCAAGTTTGCCACCTATGACTACGCCCCCGACAAGGCACACCAGTGCTTGCTGGACGCCGGCTTTACCGAGGATCAGATCGCTGCCGGTATCGACGTCGGTACCATCCTGACCTATGGCGACGCCAGTCTGCCCAAGGGCAAGGAGTGCGTGGTCATTCAGGCCAATCTGGCCGCCTGCGGCATGAAGGCGGAAGTGGAGACCGGCGATTACTCTGCCGTGGGCCCCCGTATGTACAGTCAGGACTATGACATGGTCATTTTCGGCGACAGCGGCAACTACGACTACAACAACATCCGCCAGCAGGTGGACTCCGAGTCCGTCGGTATGTATGTGGTGCGCTTCAAGGATGAGAAGAGCCCCTTCGACTGGCAGAAGATGGAGGATCTGGTGGATGCCGGCGTTGCCACCGCCGACACCAAGGAGCGCTATGACATCTATACCGAGCTGTGGAGCATGGTCATGGATACCAAAACCATCTACCCCATCCTGCATACCAGCGTGGGTGTGGCTTGGTCCCAGAACATCAATGTCCCTGATGTACCTCCTCTGTACTATCACATTGAAAAGATGACCTGGGCCAACTGATCTGTTGGATCACACTGTCACATTCCAGTAAGCAAAGCACCCGGCGTCCTCGCTGCGCGCAGGGACGCCGGGTGCCCTATCATCAGGAGGAACTATGTACAAATTTATTATAAAGCGTATTCTGTTCCTGATCCCCACCATCATCGGCGTGACCTTCGTCATTTACGCGGTAATGAACATCACACCGGGCGATCCTGGCCGGGCGATTTTGGGAACCGGCGTATCACAAGCAGATATCGACGCGTATAACCACGCGCTGGGATATGATCTGCCGTTCCTGCAAAAATTCGGTCTCTACATCAAGCGGATGGTGATAGACCAGGACTTTGGCATTTCCTATGTGACCAAGCAAAACGCATTCCATGAGATCTGGCCCCGCTTTCTCGTCACGCTGAAGCTCAGCTTTCTGGGCGTATTTCTTTCGGCTATTATCGGTATCCCGCTGGGCATACAGGCGGCTGTGAAGCAGTATAAGCTGGCAGATACAATCCCGTCGCTGCTGGCGTTCCTGCTGGCAGCTGTCCCCTCCTTTGTGCTGGGCCTTGCCATGCTGTTCCTGTTCTGCGACAGGCTCAACTGGCTGCCTTCCTACGGCATTGATACCTTCAAACATTATATTATGCCGGCGCTGGCCATTTCGCTTCCACCGGCGGCGCAGAATTTCCGTTTCACCAAGTCCTCCATGCTGGAGGCTATTCGTCAGGACTACGTCCGCACGGCCCGCGCCAAGGGGGTGCCGGAGCGCACCGTGATCTGGAAGCACGTTCTGAAAAACGCGCTGCTGCCGGTGGTCACGCAGGTGGGCCTGAGTCTGGGCACCCTGATCTGCGGCGCCGTGGTGGCGGAGAAGATGTTCTCCATCCCCGGCATCGGCAGTCTGATCGTGGATCGCATCAACTTCAAGGATGAGCCGGTCGTCATCGCCGGTACGATCCTGATCGCCGTATGCTTTACGCTGGTCATGCTGGTAGTGGATATTGCCTACGCCTTCATCGACCCGCGCATCCGTGCAAAATACAGCAAGGCCAAGTAAAGGAGGGACGGTTTGATGGAAAACAATATCACAGCTGCCGCGCCCGCCAAGGCGGTCTATAAGCGTCCCAGTCAGGCCAAGGAGATCTGGCGCCGGTTCCGCAAGGGCAAAGGCGCCGTGGTGGGTCTGATCTGTCTGGTCATTATCCTTCTGGCGGTTCTGGTGGGGCCTCTGCTGATCCCCTATGAAAACGCCACCACCCAGAACTTCTCCAACTATCTGGCAAAGCCCTCCGCCGAGCACCTGTTCGGCTGTGACGGATATGGCCGTGATATTCTGGCCCGCGTGATCCACGGCGGCAAAACGTCGCTGGGCATCGCCATCCTCGCCACTATTACCTCCTGCATTTTCGGCAGCCTGCTGGGCGCTGTGGCCGGTTTCTTCGGCGGCAAGGTGGACGCACTAATCATGCGCGCACTGGATATCTTCATGTCCGTGCCCGACATTCTCTTCACCATGGCGGTGGTCTACGCGCTGGGCGCCAACTTCATCAACCTGATGGTAGCCCTGACGCTGACGTTCTTTACCAACTATGTCCGTCTTGTCCGTTCTCAGGTGCTGACGCTCTCGGAGCAAGACTATGTAGAGGCGGCCCGTGCCGGCGGCGCAGGCGGTTTACGGATCATTCTCAGCCATGTGCTGCCCAACTCTGTGGGCGTTATCATCGTCAACACGACGCTGAACGTGGCCAAGATCGTGATCTACGAATCCACCCTGAGCTTCCTGGGGCTGGGCATGCCGCAGCCTGCCCCTGAATGGGGTCAGATGTTGTCCGAGGCGCGCGAGTTCATGAGCACCGCGCCGCATCTGCTGCTGTTCCCCGCGCTGGCTATCGTGCTGACCGCCTGCGCCATCAACCTTGTAGGCGACGGCCTGCGCGACGCGCTGGATCCGCACCTGAAGTCCTGACCATCGGGCAGAAAGGATGATAACATGAAGAAGAAGCAACAAGATACCGCGGAGGTCAAGCGGCTGACTGTCCCGGAGGGATATGACGGGCCGATGCTGGACATTCGCGACCTGCGGGTGATCTATAAAACCGATCTGGAAACGGTGGAAGCCATCAACGGCATCTCCCTGCAGATCGGCAAGGGCAAGACCTTCGGACTGGTGGGCGAGACCGGCGCAGGCAAGACCACTACGGCGCTGTCTATCCTGCGGCTGCTGCCCAGCAACACCGGCCGCATCCTCAACGGCGAGATCCTGTTCAACGGCGTGAACCTGCTGGACGAGGATGAGGAGGTCATGCGGGCCGTGCGCGGCAACCTGATCTCCATGGTGTTTCAGGACCCCATGTCCGCGCTGAACCCGGTATACACGGTGGGCGACCAGATCGGTGAGGCCGTGGCGCTGCACAACCCCGATTTCACCAAGGAACAGGTGGAAGAGCGCGTGGACGAGATGCTGAAGCTGGTGGGCATCATGCCCTCCCGCAAGCACGATTATCCCCATCAGTTTTCCGGCGGCATGAAGCAGCGTGTGGTCATCGCCATGGCGCTGTGCTGCGAGCCGGAGCTGCTGATCGCCGACGAGCCTACCACGGCGCTGGATGTGACCATTCAGGCGCAGGTGCTGGCCATGATCCGGGAGCTGCGCGACCGTCTGGGCACCTCCATGCTGATGATTACCCACGATCTGGGCATTGTGGCCCAGACCTGCGACGACGTGGGCGTGATGTACGCCGGAGAGATCATCGAATCCGGCACGGTGGAGGATATCTTCACTGGGTGCAGGCACCATCCCTATACCGTGGGCCTGTTTGATTCCATTCCCAACCTGACCTCCCGTGCCACCCGGCTGAAGCCCATTCCCGGCCTGATGCCGGATCCCACGGCGCTGCCCGACGGCTGCGTTTTTGCCGAGCGGTGCAGCCACTGCATGGAGATCTGCCGCACGCAGCACCCGCAGGTATACACCAATGGCACCCACAAGCTGTGCTGCCATCTGTTTGACAAGGATCTGGAGAGAGGAGGACAGGAAAATGGAACACAGGAATAACGAAACTCCTCTGCTGCAAACCATCGGACTGCAAAAGTACTTTAAGGTGCGCGGCAACTCCCTGCTTCACGCGGTGGACGGCATCGACCTGACACTGTATTCCGGCCAGACGCTGGGCGTGGTGGGCGAATCCGGCTGCGGAAAGTCCACGCTGGGCCGCACGATCCTGAAGCTGATCGAGCCTACCGGCGGCCAGATCCTGTACAACGGCAAGGATATCACCAAGCTCAGCACCCGGAAGATGCACCCCTACCGTAAGGAGATGCAGATCATCTTCCAGGACCCCTATTCCAGCATCGACCCCAGAAAGTCCGTGATCGAGGTCATCGCGGAGTATATGCTGATCCACAAGGTCTATAAGACCCGCGCCGAGGCGTTCAACCGCGCGGCGGAGCTGATGGATCTGGTGGGTCTGGCCCGCCGCTACACCAACTCCTACCCGCACGAGCTGGACGGCGGCCGCCGCCAGCGTATCGGCATCGCCCGTGCGCTGAGCCTGAACCCCAGGTTCATCGTGTGCGACGAGCCGGTATCCGCTCTGGACGTGTCCATTCAGGCGCAGATCCTGAATCTGCTGATGGATCTTCAGGACGAGCTGGATCTGGCCTACATGTTCGTAACCCACGACCTGTCGGTGGTCAAGCACATCTCCGACAGCATCATGGTCATGTATCTGGGCCGCTGCGTCGAGCTGGCGCCCTCGGATGAGCTGTTCGCCAATCCCCTGCATCCCTACACCAAGGCGCTGCTGGCGGCGATCCCGGAGCCTGATCTGGAGCGCAGCCTCAACAAGAAGCTTGAGGTCATCCGCGGCGAAGTCAGCAGTCCCATCGATCCCAAGCCCGGCTGCCGCTTTGCTGCCCGCTGCGAATACTGCAAGGGCTGCTGCACCGAGAGCAATCCGGAGTTTGTGGAGGTCTCTCCCGGACACTTCGTGTCCTGCTTCCTGGTCAATGACCGCTGATTGCCGCGTCAAGCGGCAGAGCCAAAACGGGGAGAAATCCTATGTACTTGACAGAAAATTTTGAGCCGAGGCGCGTTCTTGAGCGCTTTGAGGATATCTGCGCCATCCCCCACGGCAGCGGCCACGAGCAGGCGCTGGGCGACTGGGTCATGGCGCTGGCGGAAAAGCGGGGGCACGAGGCCATCCGCGACGCTGCCGGAAACATTTTGGTTCGCGTTGCCGCCACCCCCGGCTGCGAGGCCGTACCGCCCATTCTGCTGCAAGGCCATCTGGACATGGTACTGGCACAGGAGGAAGGACTGGAGCGCGACATGATCCACAAGCCGGTTCATCTGGTGCTGGAGGGCAGCATTCTGCGGGCCGACCGGACAACGCTGGGCGCGGACAACGCCGTGGGGCTGTGCCACATGCTGGCCCTGATGGACGCCGATGACCTGCGGCATCCGCCCATGGAACTGCTCTTCACCGTCTGCGAGGAGGAGGGCCTTCAGGGCATACAGGCCTTTGATATGTCCCAGCTCCGCGCCCGGCGGATGATTAACATGGACATGGGGGATCCCGACTGCATGGTGATCGGCAGCGCCGGAAGCGCCAAGCTGACGGTGAGCCGTCCGTGCCGTCACGCCTCCTGCCATGACGCGGGTCTGGAAATCTCGATCTCCGGCCTGCGGGGCGGCCACAGCGGCCTTCTGGCGGGAAAGAACCACGTCAGCGCACTGCATCTCGCAGGCCGCGTTCTGGGAAAGCTGTGCGACGCACAGCCCGTGCGGCTGATCCAGCTGGAGAGCGACGGCGGCAGCGGCATTCCCCGCAGCGCCCTGCTGCAAGTGGCCGTGCCGGACAAAGACGCCGCCATGACGCTGCTGCGGGACACGGCACAAAGCCTTACGGACGAACTACGAGAGGAACCCGGCTTTTCCATGAGCGTCGGGAAAACCGCTTGTGAGGCCGCAGTCTCCGCTGGGGACACCCGCGCTCTGGCCGACTTCCTTGTGTTGGTTCCCTATGACGTTACCGTCCGCAACACCCTGCATCCCGAGTGGGTGCTGTCCTCCGCGCTGCTGATGACCGCCCGCTATGAAGCGGGGCACTTTTCCGGACTGCTGTCTATCCGCGCCAACCGGGACGAATACTTTGACGGCACGATGCTGCGCATCAACACCCTGTGCCGCATGACCGGCGTCACCACCGCCATGCAGGGAAAGTGGATCCCCGCATGGCCGGAATGCCCGGACACGCCGCTGCAAAACGCCTGCCGGAACACTTTCCGTGCGCTGTTCCACCGCGAAATGCAGCAGGAGGTGGAGCACGGCACGGTAGAGGTCAGCGTGATCGCCAAGGCGATCCCCGACATGGATATCGTGGGCTTTGCCCCCAAGTCCAGAGGCGCCCACACACCGCAGGAGCACCTGTATCTGGACACAATGGAACCCTTCTGGAAGCATCTTACCGCGCTGCTGGCAAGCCTGTGCGAAGGATAAAGCTATATTTGTTTAAAGAGGTATGAAACTATGATTATTGGTGTATTAAAAGAGATCAAGCCCAATGAGTACCGTGTTGCCGCCGTTCCTGCAACGGTGACTGAAATCGTGCGCCACGGCCATACTGTTTACGTAGAGTCTGGCGCGGGATTGGGCAGTGGCTATTCTGACAGCGATTATCAGGCGGCAGGTGCCATCATCGCGGACACCGACACCGTTTGGGAAAAGGCCGATCTGTTCTATAAGGTCAAGGAGCTGTTCCCCCAGGAGTTCAAGTGGATGAACAAGGATAAGATCCTGTTCACCTACATCCACTCCAATGCCCACCCTGCCGAGACCGACTGCCTGCTGGACAGCCATGTTTCCGCCGTGGCCTACGAGGATGTTCCCGATAAGAACGGCCACTTCCCCCTGCTGCGCCCCATGAGCGAGCTGGCCGGTAAGGGCGGTTTTCTGGCGGCGCTGCACTATATGCAGTCCGTAAACGGCGGCCCCGGCAAGCTGCTGGCCAATGTGGCCGGTGTGGAACGCCCCATCATTACCTGCCTGGGCTGCGGCAACATTGGCGTAGGCGTGGCCGAACTGGCCTGCGGCTTCGGCAACGAGGTGCGGATCCTTGACGTAAACATGGACGTGATGCTGGAGGCCAAGAAGCACCTGCCTGATGTAAGCTTCATGATCTCCAACCGGGCCAATCTGGAGAAGTGTCTGCGGGAATCCGACGTGATCGTCAACGGTATCCAGTGGGCAAAGGATCGGAAGGATCACATCATCTACCGCGAGGATCTGAAGCTGATGAAGAAGGGTGCCATGATCGTGGACGTGGCCTGTGACGACGAGGGCGCTGTGGAAACCTGCCGCAGCACCACCCATGACGATCCCGTGTATAAGGAGGAGGGCATCCTCCACTACTGCGTGGACAACATCCCCTCCGCTTTCGCTCAGACTGCCTCCATTACGCTGGCCAACGCCACCTGCCCCATGCTGCTGCAGATCGCCGACAAGGGCTTCAAGAAGGCCATCGAGGAGAATCCCCACCTCCGCGCTGGTATGACCTGCTATGACGGCAAGCTGACGCTGAAGGAGACCGCTCTGAAGCAGAACTGTCCTTGGACAGACGCAGAAGAGCTGATCAAGGTCTGGTAAATATACAGTACTGTGCCCAGCACCGTGGAAATATCCTCCGGCAGTCCCGGAGGATATTTCTCGATTTTTATCCCTGTTCCCTGTGGGGATAGAAAGGACGTCTGAATATGAACACAACAAACAGAAAAGGGTCGATGACGCTGGCGCTTTGCTGCGGCATCATCGGCAACGTCATCTGGGGCGCCAGCTATCTCTTCACGCGAATCGCGCAGCAGGAAGCGCCGCCTATGGTGCAGATGTCCCTGCGGTTTCTGCTGGCGTTTCTACTGCTGAACCTCATGATGCTTTTCGGCTGGGAAAAGATCCGGCTGCGGGGGAAAAACCTGCGGCCGCTCATCATGCTCTCCTGCGTGGAGCCCATCTACTTCTTCTTTGAGAGCTACGGCATCTACTATTCCAACAGTACCTTTGCCGGTGTTACGCTGGCCATCGTCCCCGTCATCGCCATCGGTATGGGGGTGCTGATCCTGAAGGAATATCCCACGCGGAAGCAATTTCTTCTCTGCTTTGTCCCCATCGCAGGCGTGATCCTTGTGACCATCGTCGGCTCCGGATTGGGCGCGGTGCAGCCTATCGGCGTTGTGCTGGTCTTTGGCGCCTGTCTGTTCGCCGCCTTTTACCGGGTGTATAACAAGGACTCCTCGGCGGAGTTCACCGCCTTTGAACGCTCCTATTTCGTGATCGGTATGTGCATGCTGGTGTTCACCGTTGTGGCGCTCTGCATGGAACATGGCGATCTGGCACCCTTTGCGGCGGCGCTTCACAGCAGGCGGTTTGTCCTGTCCACGCTGGTGCTGAGCGTATTCTGCTCCGTCGCCGCCAATATTCTCGTGAATTACAGCGCCTCTATTCTTCCTATGGCCGTTTTCTCCAATCTGGGAAGTCTTATTACCATCTGCGCCATGTTTCTGGGCATCATCTTTCTGGATGAACCGACAAACGCCTTGAGCCTCGTTGGCTCCGCCATGGTGCTGGTGGGGTTGTTCCTTATTGCACGCGTCAGCGGAGAAACATCCCAAAAGTCGAGGAATGAGTTGTCACATGATGCAGACAGTCTATGATGAATAACACGCATCAAAACTACAATGGAACACGAAAATAAGCTCCCGACCGATGGTCGAGAGCTTATCTTTTTCATATGGCTTTCTCTTGTTGAAGAAACGTTTTACTGCGCGTCCTTGATAGCAGCCTGGGCGGCGGCGAACAAACGGGGAAATTCACTTTGGTACCGATAAACGCTTTTATGTACCCAAGTATAACACAAGAAACATCAAAAGAGAAGGACAATTTTGAAGTCTACTCAGAAATGAGATTACCTCTCTTACGGTTAATCCTTGAACTACGATATTTCAACCAATTACACGGTATGGTTTTTGTGTCGCGCCGTTGCTTTGAAATGTTGTCGGACTTACCCGTGAACATTTCAATAGACTTCTTGATTTTTTCCTCGCGTTGACGTATACTATCCATTGAAATGTAATATTATAATTCCGACAAGTTTTCAATGGAGGTTGAGGCGTGGAAATAAAACGAGATCGCTATTTGAAGAAAATCATCTCCTTTATGTGGGATGGTCAGGTGAAGGTGATCACCGGCATCCGCAGATGCGGCAAGTCCTATCTGCTTCGCAATCTGTTCAAGCGCTACCTTCTCAGCGAGGGTATTGCCGAAGATCACATTCTGTCTTTTGAGCTGGACTTGACCCGTGATATTCGTTATCGCAATCCGCTGGAGCTTGCGGCTCATGTCCGTGAGATCGTGGAACACAGCGCAGACCAATATTATCTCTTTGTAGACGAGATTCAGATGTCGGATGAAGTTCCGAATCCTTACAATCCGGACGGCAAGAAAATCACCTTCTACGATGCGCTCAACGACTTGAAGTCCTTGTCCAACTTGGACATTTATGTGACCGGCAGCAACTCCAAAATGCTGTCCTCTGACATACTGACTGAGTTCAGAGGGCGCAGCGATGAGATCCGTGTGCATCCGCTTTCCTTTGCCGAATACTACTCGGCTGTTGGCGGAGATAAGCAGGACGCTTTTGACGAGTTTGCTTTCTACGGCGGTATGCCGCTGATCCTGTCCCGTCCCACAGACGCCGCGAAGATGGCTTATCTGAAATCGCTGTTTTCCGAGGTTTATCTGAAGGACATTGTAGAGCGGAAGAAGATCAAGCGTGAGGATGTGCTGTCCGCTATTCTTGATCTGCTGTGTTCGTCTATCGGCTCTCTGACCAATCCGACGAAGGTTGCAGCCACCATCAATACCGTGCAGAAGCGCAGCGGTGAGAATGTCGTTGCCCTGAACACCGTGAAAGCCTATATGGATCACTTATCGGATTCCTTCCTCTTCACTGAATGCAAACGCTGGGATGTTAAGGGCAAGAGCTATTTTGACTATCCTAACAAATACTACTGTGAGGACATTGGACTGAGAAATGCCCGTATCGGCTTCCGTCAGCAGGAAATGACGCACATCATGGAGAACATCATTTTCAATGAGCTGATGATCCGTGAATGCTCCGTTGACATCGGCATCGTCTATGGCAATGAGAAAAATGCCAAAGGAAAGGTCGTGCCGGTTGCACGGGAGATCGACTTCATTGCAGCCTCCGGCGGCAAGAAGACCTACATTCAGTCCGCCTACGCGCTGGAAACGGAGGAGAAGGCGATCACCGAGAACAAACCCTTTGCGCTGACCGGCGATTCCTTCCCAAAGATCATCGTGCGGCATGATATTCGCAAGCGTTGGTATGATGACAACGGCATTCTCAATATCAGCGTCATCGACTTCCTGCTGGATGATACGCTTGTGTGAAATACTCGGCGATTGAATAATACTCCGATTATCCGGGTCAAAGAAACGCCCGGGGTGCATCCATGACTTCTCGGCTGCTGACGCAATGCATCCAACATCTGCTTTGCAATAAAATTGACACTCCCCATGGCTTTAGGCATGGGGATATAAGGCACACCTTATACCCTCGTTAGCGAGGGTATCGTCTTGCATTATATAACAAGTAGTAGTATAATGTTATCTATGGAATATAAGAGTAACAACAATGTGGTGTACTCAGAAAACACGTTAAACTCAGCTTAGATCGTCGTGCCCCGAATGACCCTCACTACAAATGAGGGTCATTTATCGCTCCTGCTCATGGCTGCGTCCTCGCTTCGGCTGCGGCATCGCCATCTGATAGTTGCGCTGCATGGTCATCAGCTCATGTAGCCGGTCGCTTTTCTCGCGGTAATCGTTGTAACACTCGTTTTTCTGGGATACGAGGG
>CAVHYW010000035.1:0-24838 GCA_963640475.1 bacterium
TGGGTCTGGTGTCCGCTGACGATCCTACTCTGAACTATGTCCAGATCCCCATGGAGAGCACTCAGTGGGCTGACGGCGCGTTCACTCAGGACGACTACAAGGCTCTGGTTGCCGGTATGTTCGACGGCACCCTGGTTGTCAGCAATGACACCACCAAGGCTGCTTCCGACTTCGCTACCGTGATCGCTCTTGACGATCAGGGCCAGATCAAGTAAGTCTGAACCGAACTGAAAAAAGAAAGACCGCGAGAGCGGTCTTTCTTTTTTTCAAAAAACGGTGAGATTCCCAAAAAAACTTTGCTTTATGGCGGGAAGTATAGTATACTAGTGCTATATCATTGGTTTCCGTCCCCGCATTGTGCGAACTGCGGCGGGCCATAAAACGGAAGGAGGGCGAAACACTTGGAATCACCGTATGCCATTGAAATGCTGCACATCACGAAACGGTTCCCGGGTATCATCGCCAACGACGACATCACCCTTCAGCTGAAGAAGGGTGAGATCCACGCCCTGCTGGGCGAAAACGGCGCGGGCAAGTCCACGCTGATGAGCGTGCTGTTCGGCCTGTATCAGGCCGAGGAGGGCGTCATCAAAAAGGATGGCGTAGAGGTGTCCATCAAGGATCCCAACGACGCCAATGCCCTTGGTATCGGTATGGTACACCAGCACTTCAAGCTGGTGGAATGCTTCACCGTGCTGGACAACATCATCATGGGCGTGGAGCCTACAAAATGCGGCTTTCTGCAGAAGAAGGAGGCCCGGGAAAAGGTGCTGGCCCTCAGCGAGAAGTACGGTCTGCAGATCGACCCTGACGCCCTGATCGAGGACATCACCGTGGGTATGCAGCAGCGCACTGAGATCCTGAAGATGCTCTACCGCGATAACGAGATCCTCATTTTCGACGAGCCTACCGCCGTGCTGACGCCGCAGGAGATCGACGAGCTGATGCAGATCATGCGGAATCTGGCGGCCGAGGGCAAGTCCATTCTGTTCATCTCCCACAAGCTCAACGAGATCATGGCCGTGGCCGACCGCTGCACCGTCCTGCGTAAGGGCAAGTACATCGGCACCGTGGAGACCAAGAACACCACCATCGAGGAGCTGTCCTCCATGATGGTGGGCCGCGACGTCAACTTCCATGTGGAGAAGAAGCCCTGTCAGCCCGGCGACGTGGTGCTGGACGTGGAGCACATGACCGTGGCCAGCAAGGTACATAAGAACAACGCCGTCAAGGACGTGTCCCTGAAGGTGCGCCGGGGCGAGATCGTCTGCATCGCCGGTATCGACGGCAACGGCCAGACGGAGTTCGTCTACGGTCTTACCGGCCTTGAGCCGGTGGTGTCCGGCAAGATCACCCTCTGCGGTCAGGACATTACGAAAATGCCCATCCGCAAGCGGAACCTGCTGGGCATGTCCCACATCCCGGAGGATCGCCATAAGCACGGTCTGGTGCTGGATTACAGTCTGGAGGACAATCTGGTGCTCCAGCGGTATTTCGAGCCGGAGTTTACCAGCAAGGCGGGCTTCCTGCGCCGGGACAACATCCGCAAATACGCCGAAAAGCTCATCGACCAGTACGACGTCCGCAGCGGTCAGGGCCCCATCACCGCGGCTCGCAGCATGTCCGGCGGCAACCAGCAGAAGGCCATCGTGGCCCGCGAGATCGACAAGGATCCCGAACTGCTGGTGGCGGTGCAGCCTACCCGCGGTCTGGACGTGGGCGCCATCGAGTATATCCACAAGCAGCTGGTGGCCCAGCGTGACGAGGGCAAGGCCGTGCTGCTGGTCTCTCTGGAGCTGGACGAGGTCATGGACGTGCCCGACCGCATCCTTGTCATGTACGAGGGCGAGATCGTGGGCGAGCTTGACCCGAAAAAGACCACGCAGGAGGAGCTGGGCCTTTACATGGCGGGCGCCAAGAGAGATGAGGTGAAGGCATGAAGAAAAACATCCTCAAGAATAACGGCGTGCAGTCCCTGCTGGCGTCTCTGGTCTGCGTGATTCTGGGCCTGCTGATCGGCTATGTGGTGCTGCTGTTCATCAACCCCGACGGCGCCAGCGAGGCTATCGCCTCCGTCATGAAGAACTTCATGACATACAGCAAGCCTGAGACGCAGGCGAAATATCTGGGCAACACGCTGGTCAAGACCGCACCGCTGCTGATGTGCTCGCTGTCCATCCTGTTTGCCTATAAGGTGGGCCTGTTCAATATCGGCGCCGCCGGACAGTACTGTATCGGCGTGGCGCTGAGCCTGTATGCCGCGCTGGCATGGGGCTGGGGCTGGCTGCCCTGCATGCTGCTGGCCATGGTGGGCGGCGGTCTGCTGGGCGCGATCTCCGGTCTGCTGAAGTCCTACTGCAATGTTAACGAGGTCATCTCCGGCATCATGCTGAACTGGATCGTCCTCTATCTGACCAATATGCTGCTGACGCTGGTGAAGGAAGACACCAGCCCCTATACCTATGTGCTGGCCCACAAGAACGCCGCGGCCATCCTGCCCTCCCTTGGGCTGGGAAGCCTCTTTAACGGCAACCAGTATGTGGGTCTGGCGCTGCCCCTGTCCGTGCTTATCGCGGTGCTGGTGTGGGTGGTGCTGGAAAAGACCCGCTTCGGCTATGAGCTGCGGGCTACCGGCGGCAACAAGAACGCCGCCAAGTACTGCGGCATGGCCGAAAAGCGCAACATCATCCTGACGCTGGTGATCTCCGGCGCGCTGGCCGGTCTGGGCGCCGCCATGCTGTACCTGACGGGCTATGAGCAGTGGCAGTGCTCCACCTCCACGGTCCCCGGCATGGGCTTCAACGGCATTGCCGCCGCCTTCCTTGGCGGTCTGAACCCCTTCGGCGCGATCCTTGCCTCCTTCTTCATCCAGCATATCACCGCCGGCGGCGCGTATGTGGATAAGAGCATGTACTGCGCCCAGATCTCCGATCTGATCTCTGCCATCATCATCTATCTGTGCGGCTTCGTGCTGTTCATGAAGTACGCCATGAATTCCGCCATCGCCAAGCGCGAGGAAAAGCTGGCGGCCAAGGAGAAGAAGGAGCAGGCCGATACGCCTGCGGCCTCTGACACCGGGAAAGGAGGCGATCAGTAATGGTACTGCTGCTGCAATATACATTGACCTTCGCCTCCGTGCTGATCCTTGTGGCGCTGGGCGGCTGCTTCTCCGAGCACTCCGGCGTTATCAATCTGGGTCTGGAGGGCGTCATGATCATGGGCGCTCTGGGCGGTGCGCTGGCCATGCGCTATATGCCCACCAACTCCTCCGCCTTTGTCATGCTGCTGGTGGTGCTGCTGGCGGCGGCGCTGGCCGGTACGGTGTACTCCAGCCTACTGGCCGTGGCCTGCATCAACTTCAAGGCAGATCAGACCATCGTCGGTACGGCACTGAACATGCTGGGCACGGCGGGCGCGACCGTTATCGTCAAGGCTATCAACACTGCGGCCAACCCCGACGACGTGTCCTCCACCATCCAGTACGCCGGTGCCAAGAAGGCGTTTCTGGTGAACATCGGCTCCTTCGAGTTCAGCTGGTTCATGCTGGTGGCGTTCCTGCTGCTGGTGGCGGCCTATGTGGTGCTGTATAAGACCCGCTTCGGTCTGCGCCTCATGGCCTGCGGCGAGCATCCGCAGGCGGCGGACTCCGTTGGTATCAACGTGTACAAGATGCGCTGGGCCGGTGTGCTGATCTCCGGCATGCTGGGCGGTCTGGGCGGCATCGTGTTCATCACCGCCGGTGTGTCCGAGTGGCGCTTTGAGTACGGCGTGGCCGGCTTCGGCTTCCTGTCTCTGGCGGTCATGATCTTCGGACAGTGGAAGCCCACCCGCATCGCGCTGGCGGCGCTGCTGTTCGGCCTGTTCCGCGCACTGTCCAACGTGTATACCGGCTTCGACTTCCTGAAGGCGCTGAACCTGCCCAGCCAGATCTACAACATGATGCCCTACATCATCTCGCTGGTGGTGCTGGCCTTCACCTCCAAGAAGTCCCGCGCACCCAAGGCGGAGGGTATTCCCTACGACAAGGGCCAGCGATAACTGCTGCTTTATCAGAAAAGAACGCCGTCCGCGGACGGCGTTCTTTTTTCGGGACTTCCCTCTTGCACGCGGGAGATTTCGCGGGTATAATCAGAAATATCACCGGAAAGGAAGGCGTTTGCCATGAAAGCATTGCTTATCAACGGCAGCCCCCATGAGAAGGGCTGCACCTATACCGCTTTGGCGGAGCTGGCCAAGGCACTGGAGGCCGAGGGCATCGAGGCGGAGATCGTACAGGCCGGTAAGATTAACATCTCCTGCAACGCCTGCGGCGTCTGTAAGAAAACCAACCGCTGCGTTCACGACGATCTGGTGAACGAGGTGGCACAGAAGTTCAACGAGGCCGACGCGCTGGTGATCGGCTCGCCGGTGTACTACGCTTCCCCTGCCGGCGGCGCCATCTCCTTTATGGACCGGCTGTTTTTCAGCACGCCGTGGATCAACAAGACCATGAAGGTGGGCGCGTCGGTGGTATCCTGCCGCCGGGGCGGCAACACCGCCACCTTTGACGCGCTGAACAAGTACTTCACCATCTGCGGCATGCCTATTGCCAGCAGCCAGTACTGGAACATGGTCTACGGCAATACGCCGGAGGAGGTGCTTCAGGACAAGGAGGGCCTTCAGACCATGCGGACGCTGGGCCGCAACATGGCCTTCCTGATGAAGAGCATCCGATTGGGCAAGGAACAGTTCGGTCTCCCGGAGAAGGAACCCACCGTTACCACCAGCTTCCATCATTAAACGGCAAAAGGCCGGTCGACTCTTTGCGTCGATCGGCCTTTTTTCAGCCTTTCAGCTCCGCGATGAATTCGATGGCGTCGCCGGATAGAACAGCGCGGATGGCGCCGTGGTGGCCCTCGGCGATGCCCCGGGCAATGGACAGTCCCACGCCGAAGCCGCCTGCGCCCCGTGAGGGGTCGGCCTGATAGAACCGGTCGAAGAGCTTTCCGGTATCGATGCTGTCCGGCTCGGCGCAGCGGTTGCCGCAGCGCAGCACCACACCCCGGCGGCTCTTTTCCAGCGACAGGGTGATGGGCGACTCCGGCGCGGCATACGTCACCGCGTTGTCCAGCAGGATGGACACCAGCTGCCGCACGGCGTATTCGTCGCCGGAATAGACCAGCTCCGGTTGGATGGCCAGCACCAGCGGGTGGCCTGCGGTCTGGGCCAGCTCCCGGAAGGACTCCGCCGTTTCCGTTACCGCGCCGCTGATGGGGAACGGCTCCATTTTCAGGGGCGAGTTCTCCTCGTCCATGCGGCTGAGGGTCACCAGCGAGTTTACCAGCTCCGTCAGCTTTTCCGTCTGGGCCTGCGCCTTGTCGATCCACTTCTGCTGCCCCACCTCCATCTCCAGCACCTTCAGGCTGGTGGCGATGACGGTGATGGGGGTTTTCAGCTCGTGGCTGGCGTCGGTGATGAACTGCTTCTGCTGCTGGGCGCTGCGCACCACGGGGTCGATGGCCCGGCGGCTCAGCAGCACCACCAGCAGGAGTACCAGCAGCGTGCAGCCCGCGTCGGCGGCCAGCGACCAGATCAGCACCGTGCGGATGGCGCGCAGCTGCTGATAGCTGTCCAGAAAGATGGCCATGTACTGGCCGTCTCCGTCGGCGGCCACAAAGAAGCGGTAGCTGCCGCAGTAGCCGTAGCCCTCGCCCTTTTTCAGGGCGGCGGCCAGATACGGCGCCGTGTCATCCTCTGTCACGGAGGCGATCTTGCTGAGATCGGCGTCCGTCAGCGTGCCGTCCGCGTCATAGCGCAGCACGAAGTATCGGGTGGAGAAGGGGGTCTCCGGCGTGAAGTGACCGTCCCTGCCGTTGGGCTTTCCCTGGGGCGGTACGGGCGGCGGCACATCGTCGCCGGACGGCTCCGGTATCGCGTCCATGCTGCCGGAGAGGGGGATGGTGCCCTGATTTTCGTAGATCAGAACCAACGTGCTGCGCAGGTCGGCGTCGGTGGAGACGTAGTTGGCTACGTTCAGGATCACCGTCAGCAGCAGCATCACCGCCGCCACCGACAGCGTGGCGATGCGGATAAATCGGTTGCGCAGGCGTTTTATCATGTCTCGTCCTCCAGAGCGTAGCCCAGTCCCCGGTTGGCCCGCAGGGACAAGCGTGAGCCGATGGCCTTCAGCTTCTTTCGCAGGTTGGAGATATTGACCCACACCACATTGATCTCCGCTTCATTGTCCCAGCCCCAGACGCGCTCCATGATCCGCTCGGCGGAGAACACCTGCCGGGGATTACGGAGGAACAGCTCCATCACCTGAAACTCCCGTCCGCTGAGCCGCAGCGACTGTCCGCCGCAGGACAGCAGCCCCGTGGACGGATCCAGCGCCACGTCGCCGTAGGACAGCACCGACGGCTGATAGGCCTCGCTGCGGCGCAGCATGGCCCGCACGCGGCTCAGCAGCTCGTCGGGGTCGAAGGGCTTGGGCAGATAGTCGTCGGCTCCGGCGTTGAAGCCGGTGATGCGGTCGTCCTTCTGCCCCTTGGCCGTCAGCATCATGATGGGCGTCTTGCAGCCCTCGGCACGCAGCCGCTCCAGTACCTGGATGCCGTTCATCTTGGGCATCATCACGTCCAGTATCACGCCGTCATATCCGCCGGAGGAGACATATTCATAGGCGTCGAAGCCGTTGTGAACGGCGTCCACGGAGAAGTGGTTCTTCTCGAAAAAGACCGTCAGGGCTTCCGCCAGATCCAGCTCGTCCTCCGCGATCAGCAGCCGCATGGGTCATCACCTCGTGTCATTTGATAGGGATAGTATAGTGAAATGTTTGGGGAAATGCAAGCTTACAGCGCGTCCTTGACCATTTCCCGGCCGCAGACGATGTTCAGGTTGCCGTTGCGGCACCGCAGCGCGTCCAGAAACGCCTTGGGAACGCTGTCCGACCGCAGGGTGACGCGGTACTCCAGCTCGTACAGGGTGCCCATGTTGGAGGTTTTTACCTTCACCAGCGTGTGGGACTTGGTGTACTGGTCGAACAGGTCGTCAAACAGGCCCTCGTAGTCCAGATTCTCCGGAATGGTGATCTTCAATACCCGCTCGCCGCTGTCGTGCTGGCCAAAGTTCAATGCCGTCAGCGCCAGCAGCGCGGCGGACACGATGACGAAGGTCAGCGTTGCCAGCCCCACATAGCCCATGCCGGTGGCAAGGCCGATGGCCATGCCCAGAAACAGTACGCCGATCTCGCGGGCCGTGCCGGGGGCTGAGCGGAAGCGCACCAGACTGAAGGCTCCGGCCACCGCCACGCCCGCGCCGATGTTGCCGTTGACCAGCATAATGACCACCTGCACCACCACCGGCAGAATGGCCAGCGTGACGGCAAAGCTCTGGGTGGCATGCGCCCGGAACCGGGACACCAGCGCAAGGCCGATGCCCAGCACCAGCGACACGGCGGTACAGATAAGAAACGCGGAAAGCGTCAGCTCCGTTCCAATGATTGAGTTAAGCACAGGTACGTCCCTCCTTGGGTAAGATGTGATGTTGGTAGCAATAGCCGTATTTGGAGAAGGAGGTGGGGAACACCTCCGCGCGGGACAGCAGTTGGCTGAGCCACAGGGGACACACCCCCGGCAGCTTGATCTCCATCAATATCATGCCGGGGTCGGTGATAGGCGCGCCGTAGTCGCCCAGCCGCAGGTCGAGCGCGGTGTCCCGCCACCGCAGGTTGGTGTCAAAGGTGATGCGCAGCTCCGGATCGTCGATCCCGGCGAAGGCCAGCCGGTCATAGGCGATGAACACCCTGGGCTTTGTGCGGTAGTGCTGCTGGAACCACAGGATCTCCTGTCCAATCTGGCCGTGGGTGTTGGGGATAGCCCCAGACAGAAAGGGAGCGGCTTCGCGAGCCTCGGTGGTGATGCGGCGCTTGTACACCACACCGTCATACTTCTTTTTCAGCTCCACGAACACCCGGACATCCTCCTGCGGCACGCCATAGCTGCGGACACGGAGCTTCTCCTTATAGACCGGCTTCTCCAGCGAGGCCCGGATCAGCCGCCAGTCATCGGTATCATAATAAATGTTGCAGATGGTGTACGCGCCGTAGGCGTCCTTTTTCATATAGGGCCGCATGCCCTCCAGAATTGTCCGCTGCTGTTCCGCCGTCAGGCGGTACTTCTTTTCATAGCGTTCAAAGCAGTTTTTGATCTGTGCTGCCATGTGGAGCACCTCCTTTATGACGCTATCATACCTGCGCCGCCTAAAACTAACTTAAAGAAAATCTGGATTTTTTCTTTAGGTTTCTTTTAGGGTGCCGGATTATGATAGGGCCACAACAGCAGAAACGGAAACATTCCAACACATAACCCATGACGAAGGAGGTCATTTCCATGAAAAAGCTTGTATCCATCCTCTGTGCGGCGGCGCTGGCCCTGTCACTGGCGGGGTGCGGCGCACAGGCGGCCAACACCGATACAAATACCACCGAGCCGGTGGTCAGCACGGTCTATTCCTTAGAGGACGCCACCGTTCTCACCTTTACCGACAGCGGCATCACCGCGCAGGACGGCACTGACGGCTATGAGATCGACGGCACGGCCCTGACCATCGACAGCGCAGGCACCTACGCTGTGACCGGCACCTGCGCCGACGGCTCCATCACCATCAAAAAGGGCACCACCGGCGTGACGCTGGTGCTGAACGGACTGTCCCTCACCAGCGCCGACACCGCGCCCATCACCTGCAATAAGTCCACGGAGGTCACCATCATCGCGGCGGAGGGCTCCGTCAACAGCCTGACAGACAGCGCCAGAAACAACGACGACGAATACCCCGACAACGAAGCGGCGGAAAATGCCGTCATCAAGTGCAAGGACGGTTCGCAGGTGACGCTGGGGGGCACCGGCAGCCTGACCATCACCGCCAACGGCAAAAACGGCATCAAGTCCGGCGCCACCACAGCCGAGGAGGGGGAAGCCTCCCTGACCATCTGCGAGCTGACGCTGACCATCAACGCTCCGGTCAACGACGCCGTCAACGCTGAGCAGACCCTGAACGTAGAGAGCGGCACGCTGACCATTGCCGCCGCTGACGACGCCCTTCACAGCGACCTCGTCCTGAACATCGGCGCGGAGGGTGCGGAAGGTCCCGCCATCACCATCACCGAGTGCTATGAGGGCATCGAGGGCGCGGAACTGAACATCTATTCCGGCGATATCAGCATCACTTCCTCTGACGACTGTCTCAACGCCGCCAACTCCGATCTGGGCAACTATGCCTTCACCATGACCATCTCCGGCGGCACCATCGTGGCCTACTCCGCCAGCGGCGACGGCTTCGACTCCAACGGCGACCTGACCATCACCGGCGGCAGCGTCACCGTCTGGACGGCCAACACGGCGGACAACCAGCCGCTGGATGCCGACGGCACGATTACCGTCTCCGGCGGTACGGTGCTGGCGGCAGGCGGCAGCAACGGCATGGGCATGAACCTGACGGCCACCCAGCCCTGCGTCATCTTCGGCTCCTCCGGCGGCATGGGCGGCGGCCCCAACGGCGGCAGCACCATCACTAAGGACAGCGCCCTGACCATCACCGGCAGCGACGGCAATACCGTTTACAGCGGCAGCGCGGTATGCAATGCCAGCTTCCTGTTTTTCTCCTCCCCTGACCTGACCGACGAGGGCAGCTACACCCTCGCCGCAGGTACGGCCATCCTCACCGCCGAGGCCCAGAGCGGTACCGTTTCCTCCGGCTCCGGCGGTATGGGCGGCGGCCCCAACGGCGGCATGGGCGATTTCCAGCCCGGCGACGGCCAGCAGCCCCCGGAACTGCCCGATGACGGCCAGCAGCCGCCGGAGATGCCCTCCGGCAGCCAGCGTCCCTCCGGTGGTCAGCCACCCGCAAAGGGATGAGCAAAGATGTTTGAAAGGGACGGCGTGACCGAAGTCACGCCGTCCCTTGTTTATCAATATAGTGCCACGGTCAATGGCTGGCATGGGCGTTTAGAGCATCCCGGATACAGGCTTCGATGAAGCCGATCCCCAGATCGGTGTTGAAAGTAAGATCAAAATTCGCGGAAGCGCCCCAGATCCTTCCCGTATAGTAACGGTAATTGTCGGCGCGGTACCGGTCTACCTTCCGGATCCGGTGCTGGGCTTCGGCGGAGCCGATCCCCAGCCGCTTCGTCACGCGCCTGACGCGGCTTTCGAGCGGCGCGTTGAAAAACACCTTTAACACACGGTCGTCGTCCTTCAACACATAGTCGGAGCATCTTCCGACGATCACGCAGCTGCCCTTGTCCGCCAGCTCCCGGATGATCCTGGACTCCGCGTCAAATATCTTATCCTTCGGCGCCTCCTCTCTTGCATCCCTGTACTGATAGGCCTGATTGACCAGATCGTACAGCAGGCTGTTGGTCATGGATTCCTCTCTTTTTTCGATAAACTCTGACGTAAGACCCGTCGTTCCAGCGGCCATCTTGATGATCTCCCGGTCATAAAAGGCAAAGCCCAGCTTGTCCGCCAGCAGCTTGCCGATATCGTGTCCGCCGGAGCCGTACTGGCGGCCGATGACGATGACGTTTTTCTGTCCGGCTTCTTCATGCGGCGCTTCTTCGGCTTTCTCTGCCGCTTTGTATTCCTCCGGGAAGAGATGGGGCTTCACGAATTCGAGGTGCTTGCCAAACAGCCGGGCGATAAAGCCCACCAGCAGCGCCGCAATGATGGTGCCCTCCCGCACGCCGTTCAATTTGCCGAAAAAGAGGAACGAGAGCGCACCCGCGATGACCGTCATGGAGGAGTCGAACACGATCTTCGTCGTTCCGAAATTGGTGCGCCAGGTCTGCACGATGGCCCGGACAAACGACTCGCCCGGCAGCATGACCACATCCGCCAGCACCTCCATATAGACGCCAAAGCCCAGAACGATGCAGCCTGCCAGCAGCGCCAGCAGCTTTACGGCGTAGTGCTGCGGATCCAGCCAGACCAGCAGGTACATGGTAAGATCGATGAAATAACCGAACGCGATGGAGACCGGTATTTGCAGGATGTTTTCGATCTTGAAGTTTTTCCTTAAAATCAATATTTGCAGCAGAATGAGCAGGATGCTGAAAATAATGGTGAAATTTCCCAGTGTCAGGGGGAAATTAAGGCTTAACACATAGGGGATCGATGAAATGGGGGAGGTGCCCAGGTTCGCCTTCGTCACCAGACTTACGCCCAGGGCGTTTATGAACAGTCCCACCAGAAAATCAGATATCTCTTTGCTTTATTCATTGCTTATGTGCTCTCGCTTTCCTAACAAGTATCATTTTTCGAGGATGCCGGACAGATTGGCGTAAATTCTGTGATATACCGACATGAATTGCGCATATTCCTCTTCCGGAATGTCCGCCAATGCCTTCTTCTCGATCTCGGAAAAGGCCTCGTCCACCAGCCGCTGCTTTTCTTTTCCCAACGGCGTCAGGAAGATGTGGAAGCTCCGACGGTTCCCGTTCAATATCCTGCGCTCGATCAGGCCCTTTTCCTCCATTTTATTGAGAATGGTCGTCAACGAACCGGCCTCCAGAAAGCACGCCCTGGCGATCTCTTTCTGGTTGCTGCCGTCATGCTCCTTCAGATGATCCAGGATCTTAGGCTGGCCGATGGTAAGCCCGGTATCCTTGAGCCGTTCCAGCAGGGCCTTCTGCACGAGCATCTGATTGGCCATGATAAGATAGTGCAGGGTATCGTCCATAGTGCCGTCTCCCTTCAACAGTTATAATTCAAACGTTTTGAATTATAACTGTTTCTTTGCGCGATGTCAAGTGTTCTTTATACCGCCTGAATATTTCCGTGGATATATTATTGCGCCTGCCGCTGCGGACAGAGACGGCAAAAGGGCATAAAAAACACCGGCACGCACCATTGGCGCATGCCGGTGTTTTGCTTATTCCTAGGGGATCAGGTGTACTGACGCAGACCCTCGGTGGCCGAATCCTCTTCGGCGCTGATGGTAACGGTGAACTTCACATCGTTGGCGTTGCTGAAACGATCCAGCCAGCCAAGGAAATTCTCTACCGCCTGCAGGTCCTTGTCGCCTGCAATCTTGCACAGGTTGTCCACGAACACATGGGAAATATCGTAATTGCCCGCGTACAGGCCGCTGACGAAGCCGCGCAGACATTCATAATTATTCACATTATACTCGCTGGCGTTGACCAGACGCACATTGTAGCTGATGTCGTAGGTCATGTCGGCACTGGGTTCGATACAAACAACGCTTCCGTTCTCGCTTTCCACGGCGGAATGGATCAGCTCGATCAGCTGCTTCGTCTTGCCTGCACCGTTGGCGCCCATAATCAATCTAACCATAAGAAATCACTCCTTTATCCAAGATAGGAGGTGGTTATGCTCCTGCTAACAGCATAGCATAACCGCATCCAAAAAGCAATGACAAAACGGTTAACGTTTCAGCTTTTTCAACAAAGTCTCCCGCAGCTCCTCATAGCCGGGATTGCCCAGCAGGGCGAACATGTTCTTCTTATAGGCCTCTACGCCGGGCTGGTCGAAGGGGTTCACGTCCAGCAGGTAGCCGCTGAGACCGCAGGCATACTCGAAGAAGTAGATCAGCTCGCCCAGCGTGTGCGCGTCCTTGCTGCCGGTCTCCGCGATGATGTTGGGTACGCCGCCCTCCACATGGGCCAGCAGTGTGCCGTCCATGGCCTGACGGGCGATGAAGTCCATGCTCTTTCCGGCAAGGAAGTTCAGGCCGTCGCCGTTGCCCTCGTCAAAGGGGACCTCCTGCTGTTGGGCGGAGGGGCCGAAGCGCACCACCGTCTCGAACAGGTGGCGCTCGCCCTGCTGGATATACTGGCCCATGGAGTGCAGGTCGGCGGTAAATTCCACACTGGCGGGGAACAGACCCTTGTTCTCCTTGCCCTCGCTCTCGCCGTACAGCTGCTTCCACCACTCGGCCATGAACCGGAAGGACGGCTCATAGGCGGCCAGGATCTCGATCTTGCGGCCCATACGGTACAGCTCATACCGGGCGCCGGCGTAGTGCCACGCGGGATTGTGCTCCATGCTGCCGGCGGCACAGGTCTCCATCATCTCCTGTGCACCGGACATCAGCGCGTCGATGTCGATACCGGCGGCGGCAATGGGCAGCAGGCCCACGGCGGTCAGTACGCTGTAACGGCCGCCGATGTTGTCGGGCACTACAAAGCTCTCGTAGCCGTTGGCGTCCGCCAGAGACTTCAGCGCGCCCTTGTGGGCGTCAGTGGTGGCGTAGATGCGTCGTGCGGCCTCCTCCTTGCCGTAGCGCTGCTCCAGCAGCTCGCGGAAGAAGCGGAAGGCCACGGCGGGCTCGGTGGTGGTGCCGGACTTGGAGATCACGTTGACGGAGAAGTCCACGTCCTTCACCAGCTCCATGGCCTCGGTCAGCGCCTCGCTGCTGAGACCGTTGCCGATGAAATAGATGTTGGGGGTGTCCTTCTTTTTCAGGTTATAGTTGGGGGAGCACAGACACTCGATGACGCCCCGTGCGCCCAGATAGGAGCCGCCGATGCCGATGACCACCAGCGCCTGAGAGTCGCTCTGGATCTTCTTGGCCGCCGCCTTGATGCGGGCATACTCCGCCCGGTCATAGTCCCGGGGCAGGTGCACCCAGCCGGTGAATTCGCCGCCGGCACCGTCGCCCTGCTGCAAATGGCCGTGGGCGATCTTCAGGCGGGGAGACAGCGCCGCCTCATAGGGCAGCCGCAGAAAGCTCTGGATATTGGTAAGGTCGACATGGATCATCGTACATACCTCCTGTGTTATTCTTAAAGTATAATACTACAACGCCCTGTAAAAAAATACAAGGGAAACTTTGTGTTTATCCGCAGAAAATCGCCGTGCGCAGCATCTGCGTCACCGTCTGGCTCCATGTAAGACGCTCTACCGTCTCTCCGGCCACGATGGGGATGGCCAGCGCCACAGTCCCCTCACGGCTGACGGTCAGCGTGCCCAGCCGGTCACCGGCGCACACCGGCGCCGCCACCGTCTCCGGCAGTTCCACCGTCTGGGTCAGGCCGCCGGTCTGGGATCTCTCCAGCAGCAGCGTGCGGCCCTCCTCTGGCAGCACGGCGGACACCGTATCCGCCGTGCCCAGCGTTACCGGCAGGACGGGCAGCGGCTCCTCCGGCTGGATATCCACCAGCGTATAGGTGGAGAAGCCGTAGTTCAGCAGGGTCTTGGCGTCGGCGTTGCGGCTGTCGGAGGTGTTCCCCTTCATGATGACGGCGATCAGCTCCATGCCGTCTCGCTCCGCCGTGGCGCTGATGCAGTAGCCCGCCTCGCGGGTGAAGCCGGTTTTCAGGCCAGTGGCCCCGTCATAGAATCGGATCAGCTTGTTGGTGTTGCTGAGCCCGAAGGTGCCGTTGCGCAGGGTGTCCATCCAGATGGTGGTGTAATTCCGCACCTCCGGATGGTGCAGCAGAAGCTCCCGGCTCATGAGGGCGATGTCGTGGGCGGAGGTGACGTGGCCCTCCGCTGTCAGGCCGGTGCAGTTGACGAAGTGGGTGTCGTTCATGCCCAGCTCACAGGCGCGATTGTTCATCTGCTCCACGAACAGCTCCGTCACGCCCGCCACATGCTCCGCCAGCGCCACTGCCGCGTCGTTGCCGGAGGACACGCACACCCCCTTCAGCAGATCGTCCACCGTGATCTGCTCGCCCTCCGCCAGAAAGACCTGACTGCCGCCCATTCCGGCGGCGTAGGCGCTGACGGTCACCACATCGTCCAGCGCGATGCGGCCGCTGTCGATGGCCTCCATGGTCAGCAGCACCGTCATGATCTTGGTGACGCTGGCCGGCGGAAGGGCCTCGTGCTCGTTCTGGGCGTAGAGGATCTCCCCTGTAGTTTTTTCCATCAGCAGCGCCGCGTGGGAGGTCAGCGTCAGCTCCACGCCCCAGCAGGGCGCCGCCATGCCCCACATCAATACCAATGCTGCCAGAAATCCCGCCGCTCGTTTCATACCGCAAGCCCTCCTTGTTTCTTTGCTGCCATCCTATGCCCCGCCGGGCTTGGCCTATGCCCGCGGCGGAAAAGTGGCCCGCGCGGCGATTTTCGCCTTGCAATAGGCGGAAAAGTGTGGTATGATAACTCCACTTGCAGGGTTCGTACATCGGTAGTACATCGGCTTCCCAAGCCGAGGAGGCGGGTTCGATTCCCGTACCCTGCTCCAAGTTAACAAACAGGTTTAGATGCCATGCGGTGAAAGCCGCATGGCATCAAGCCTTTCTGGGGTTTTCCACACCCCGATTTTACCGGTTTTGAGCATGGATGTCAGAGCCGTCTGAGAGGCGTTCGACGTGATTTGAACCCCTCTTTTTCTGCTTTCTGGCGATAAAATCAGATGTAGCCCCCTTTTGTACGAGGAGTTTCCTCGCAAAAGGGGGCTTTTTTCATAAAAAAGTTTCACAAAGTTTAGGGCGTCGGTTTGTTGGTTTCGTAAAACTATTGAACCGGCGCTCTTTTTGCATTTCAGGACAGAGCAAGGGCGGCAGCCCGGAAAGGAACAACATATGCGAAAACCAACAAGACCGCTGGCACGGCGGATCGACGAGCGGCGGCCAGCGCCCTATCAGCAGAAGTCGCCGGAGCCAGTATTCTGCAATGAGCATGAACGGTGTCAGGGCTGTCCCTACCCACGCCACGGTATCGTCTGCTGGCATCGGGACGGGACTTGTTTGCGGACAGATATGGAGGAAATAGGACGGAGGCAGAAGAATGATTCGAGCAGTTTTAAGTAACCCATCTCACCCGGAATATGGCGTGGCGACCATCCCGTTCCCTATTCCGCATGACCAGTACGCACGCTGTATGGAGCTGCTGGAGGCGCTGGAGATTGGCAATGCGGTCAAGGCCGACTGCAAGGTGCAGGCAATCGACAGCTTTTACACTGTGCTCAAGCGCACGGACAACCCCTTGAGCCCGCCGAGGAACCCGCGCCAACAGAGGACATCCCCTCCGAGACCGTCCACGCCAAGACGGGCTATGTGGAGCCGGAGCCTATGCTAGAGCCGGAACCTACGCCCGAACCGACAGCCCCAGCAGACCGGCAAGCGGCCATTGACGCGGCCAACGCCTACGCGGTCACGCAGTATGGTGTCACCACGGACAGTGGTCTGACGCTGGACAATAGCGCCTACCGATTCCCTGCTGCGGTGCCGGTGGATGCCTCGCAAGAGACACTGGAGGCCAAGGCACGGGACATGGTGGACTTCACGTTCCGACAGATCATGATGCAGGCGGGACGGGACAGTGTGGCAGACGCCAGATTCCACTGCAACATCTGCATCGTGGAGGATGGCGGGAGCCTGCTGATCTATGTTCTCTACGACTAAAATTTGATACCCTATATCTTATTCTGAAGCCCAGTAACCTGAACGTGCTGCCGGAGAGCATCGTCCGCCAGCGCATCCACAGTCTGATGAATGTGCTGAAGGGCATGGCGGAGGTGGAGATTCTGGCCACAGACTCCAAGGAGTCCTATCAGGACAACCGCAGCTTCTACCGCCAGCGGCTGGAGGAGGAAACGAATCCCGCCATCCGTGCGCTGCTGGAGGCGGACTGCGCCCATCTGGACAGCGTTCAGACCTCCATGGCATCAGCCCGCACCTTCTGCCTGATCCTGCGGCAGCGTGGCGAGGGCGGTTTCACGGAATCCTACTTGGCCAATGTGGAAAAGCATCTCTCTGATAACGGTTTCACCGTCCACCGTGCCAATGAGCAGGAGCTGCGGGAGCTGCTGGCGGTCTACTATGAGCAGGATGTATCCCACGAGGTCTATGACAGCGTGGACGGTGAGCGGTATGTGAAGGAGAACTGATATGCGTATTTTGAAAGTAGAGCCGGGACAGGCTCCCTATGAAAAGGAAATGGAGGACACTCTGGCCGCCATCCAGCAGGAGGTGCAGGGCTTGTTCCAGCCGGTGTATGTGGAGGATGGTGTTATCCTCTGCTGCAACGAGGAAGGCAAGCTCAACGGTATGGCACCCAACCGGTGGCTGGAGGAGGACATCATCTGCGGCTCGTTTTTTCTGGTGGGCGACGACCATGAAGGCGGCTTCTGTTCCCTGACCGATGATCAGATCCAGAAGTACACAGCGCAGTTTCAGGAGCCGGAGCAGTTCACCGGTCATGAACCGGAGTTGAAGCCCCGGATGGATATCTTCTTCATGGAGGGATTATGAAACATATCTTCAAACGCAAGAAAGCACCCCCGGAGGAACCAATGGTGCTGTCCTTCCTGGACTGCATCGCGCCGGGGGTGCTGAAATTTGAGACGGATCACTACATTTCCGGCAACACATGGCGGTGCGTATGGGCGCTGCGGGAGTATCCCGCCGCCACGGACTCACAAGCCCTGCTGGGCCGCTTGGGCGACCGGCGCGGCGTGACGCTGCGGATCGTCTGCCGTCTGGTAACGCCTGCCGAGGAGAACCGCATCATTCACAACGCCACCAACCGCAACAAACTGGAGCGGGCCAACACCAACGATCTGCGGCGGGTCATTACGGCGGAGAGCAACTTGCAGGACATGGCCTCGCTGGTGGGTGCGCTGGATCGTGAGCATGAACCGCTGCTGTACTGCGCGGTCTATGTGGAGGTCATGGCCGACAGCTTTGAAAACCTGAAGCTGCTGCAAACCAGCGTGGAAGCGGAGCTGGTGCGCTGCAAGCTGACGATCGACAAGTTGGTACTGCGGCAGCAGCAGGGATTCCTTACGGTGAACCCGGCAGGCTACGCCGCGTTGGGGCCGCAGTTCCAGCGGGTGCTGCCCGCCAGCTCCGTAGCCAACCTGTTCCCGTTCAACTATTCCGGCAAGGCTGATCCCAACGGCTTTTACATCGGCAAGGACAAGTTCGGCAGCAACATCGTGGTGGACTTCGACCGGCGCGAGAGTGACAAAACCTCCGCCAACATCCTGATCCTGGGCAACAGCGGTCAAGGCAAGAGCTATCTCATGAAGCTGCTGATCTGCAACCTGATCGAGTCGGGGAAATCCGTAATCTCGTTGGATGCGGAGCATGAGCTGGGTGATCTGTGTGGGAATCTGAACGGCTGCTTCATCGACCTGATGGCGGGCGACCGGCATATCAATGTGCTGGAGGTGAAGTGCTGGGACACCGCGCCGGAGCCGGACGAGTCCGCACCGGAGGCATTCCGGAAGAATACGTTTTTGGCGCGGCACGTTTCTTTCCTGAAAGACTTCTTTCGCGCCTACAAGGATTTCTCCGACGCCCAGCTGGACACCATCGAGATCATGCTGACAAAGCTCTATGCCAAGTGGGGCATCTCGGAGCGCACCGATCCCCGGCAGCTCACCGCCACAGACTATCCCATTCTGTCGGACTTCTATGAACTGCTGGAGGAGGAATATCTCCGCTATGATCCGGATACCCACCAGCTCTATACCAAGGAGCTGCTGCAAGAGGTACTGCTGGGCTTGCACTCCATGTGTGTGGGAGCCGATGCCCACTTCTTCAACGGACATACGGACATTACCAGCGACCGGTTTCTGGTGTTCGGTGTCGGCGGTGTGCTGAGTGCCGCCAAGAGCCTGCGGAACGCGCTGCTGTTCAATGTGCTGGCGTATATGTCCGACAAGCTGCTGGTGGAGGGCCGGACGGTGGCGGCGCTGGATGAGCTGTATCTGTGGCTGTCCAACCCCATCGCCATTGAGTACATCCGCAACTGCCTGAAGCGTGTACGAAAGCGGGATTCCGCTCTGATGATGGCCAGCCAGAATCTGGAGGATTTCAACCAGCGGGAAGTACGGGAGATGACCAAGCCTCTATTTGCCATCCCGCCCCACCAGTTTTTCTTCAACCCCGGCACCACGGAGAAACAGTTCTTCACCAATATGCTGCAAATGGAGGACACGGAGTTCGACCTCATCAGTAAGGCGCAAAATGGTGAATGCCTTTTCCGCTGCGGCAGCGACCGGTACATGATGAAGGTCATCGCCCCAGAGCACAAGGCAAAACTGCTCGGCACAAAGGGTGGGAAGTGATGACAGGGGCAACACTTGTACGGCTGGCGGCTGTGCTGTCTACGGAAAAAGGCCGCAAGACGGTGGGGTGGATAGTTGCCGCCATCCTCTCGCCGCTGATACTGCTGGTGGCGTTCCTGTGCAGCTTCGGCACGGCGGCGGTGGAGCATAATAACTTCGCCGTGTCCGCGTCCTTCTACGGCCCGGCCTTCACGGACAAGATCCCAACCGAATATAAAGACCACATCACCGAGATGCGGACGGCGTTCTCTCTTCTGGATTTGGCGGTCGCCACCGTGAATGCCAAAGCTGAGAGCGGCGGCCTTGACCCCTTGCAGGTCAAGGCCGTTTTCTATGCCCTCTGCTTTGGTGACGACGCGCCTACCCGCCGTGCAGCCGCTAACTTCGTAGAGAGCTTCTATAGCTTGGAGGAACGCACCGAAACCACCACGGACGTGCTGGAGGATGGCACAGTGGTAGTGCAGACCACCGTCTACTATGTGGCGGTGCCGCTGCCGCTGGAAACGGTGTATGAAAATCTGGCGGCGTGGCAGGGCGAACCAGTGACCGAGGAGGACAGGGCCAACGCCGCTCATATCTACAGCATGGTGGTGGGCAGCACAGGCGGTGATACCTTCGATGGCAGCTATACGCCCGGTGGTGGCAGCGGCGTGGAACTGGATGTTTCCGACCTGACGAACCCCACCACCAAGAACGCTGCCGATCTGGTGGCCTACGTCACCAACGCATGGCAGTCCGGTTGGGGCTATGTGTGGGGTACCTACGGACAGGTGCTGACGCCGGAGCTGTTTCAGTACAAGCTGACCCAGTATCCGGAGGGCGTGGGGCAGTACGCGGATTTTATCCACAATAACTGGCTGGGCAAACACACTGCCGACTGCGTAGGACTTATCAAGGGCTACGGCTGGCTGAACGCGGACACTATGGAGATCGAATACGGTACCAACGGGATGCCGGATATCGGCGCCAACCAGATGTACTACAACGCCACGCGCAAAGGCACCATCGATACCATCCCGGAGGTGCCGGGACTGGCGGTGTGGAAATCAGGGCACATTGGCGTGTACGTCGGCGGCGGTCAGGTCATCGAGGCTATGGGTACCAAGTACGGCGTAGTCGAGACGCAGCTTCAAGGCCGCGGCTGGACGCATTGGCTGGAGATTCCGTATATCAACTACGAGTAAGGAGGTCACAAATGAACGAGAATACTTGCACATTAGAAAAAGAAATGCGGCAGGCATTGCTGGAAAAGCTGGAGCAGAACTATCTGGACTACACCGTCTCGCTGCAAGCTTTGACATCGGAACAACTGCTGGACAGGACGAAGGAGGTCTACGCGGTGCAGGTCTGCTGCCGGTTGGTACAGTGCAGGGATGACATTTCCCTCCCGCAGATGCGGTATCTATTATCGCTGGATGACCCGCTGGCGGCGCTGCGGGATACTTGGCTGGAGCTGCACAGCGGCGACAACGAGCCGGTGCTGAAGGTGATCCTGTACAAGCTCTGCGGTGAAATGTGAGGCATGGCATGGAGAGGATTTGCGTCACAGTCAGCATGGAGGAGGAACGTCTCAAGGCGCTGGAGTTCGCCCTCAAGAAGAAAAACAGTTCTGTCCAGCGCCGCATGGACGATGCCCTGCGGCAGCTCTATGAGAAGGAAGTCCCGGAACCCATCCGGGAATATGTGGACAGCCTGCTGGTTCCGCCGCCCCGTCCCCGCCGACCGGTGAGGGCGGCGAAGGCGACGGAAGAACTATCAAAAACGGAGCCGATTTCATCCACAGGTGAATGAGAGATGCTCCTGAAGAGCCTTTCGCCCCGTGTTTGCCCTTGTGGGCCGGTTTGTGGCCTCGCAGGAACGCGGGAGGGTAAGGATAGCGGCCCCGGAGGTTTGAATGCCTCTCGGCCCGCTTTTTCGGTGCGCCGAAAGCGGAGCAGGAGAAAAGGATTGGCGCTTTTCTGCGCCAATGCCATTCACGGCAGCCCGCAGTGCGGACTGCCACAAGAGTTTGCGGCGTTTTGAAAATGGCGCTGATTCTCAGGCCCCGGATATGTTTTGACGCTATTCTTTACAAAAATGCCCGTCAGCCCCGTGTTTACAAGGCTTTCGGGACGCGCAGCGGCACAGAGAGGAGGTGTGACCCATGGAGGAAAAACGGAGGCATTCGGTCTGGCTGCCGGACGATGTCTGGCAGGAGGTGGATGCACTCTATAAGCTGGATAATTGCCCCACCCGCAACGAGTTCGTAGAGAAAGCACTTCGATACTATTGCAGCCGTCTGCACGCCGAGCGGACAGGCGCGTACCTGCCTCATGCGATGCAGGAGGTGCTGGAAGGAACGCTGGGTGTGTTCGGTGATCGGCTGGGCAGGCTGCTGTTCAAGCTGGTGGTGGAACACAACATGACCAACCATCTGCTGGGCGGCGACGTGGATATGACCCGCGATGAGTATAGCAAGATGCGCGGCAGCAGCGTCCGCGAGGTGGCATCCACCCACGGCAACATCTCCTTCAAGGACGTGCTGCTGTTCCATCGGGAGGAGTAACGCATGGCGCGGCTGATACAAAAAAGCGGGTACATCAAGAACAGCAAGGCGTCGGGATACATGGAGTATGTTGCCACGCGGGACGGTGTGGAGATTATCCAAAGCACCGAGCCTGTGACCAAGAAGCATGGTGGACATGGCCTGTTCAGCGAGGCGGACACCACCGAACTCAAGGCGGCGAAGGCCGAGCTGGAAGCTCACAACGGGAAAGTGTGGACGTTCATTTTCTCTCTGCGGCGTGAGGACGCGGAACGTCTGGGATACAACAAGGCCACCGTGTGGCGGAATCTGCTGAAGCAGGAAAGCGCCGCTATTGCGGAAGCTATGCGTATTCAGACAGATGATTTCCGATGGTACGCGGCGTACCACGACGAGGGGCATCATCCTCATGTTCACATGATGGTGTGGTCGACTGAGCCGAAGAAGGGGTATCTTACACGGGAGGGTATCGCGGTCATGCGTTCCAAGATGACGAACGCTATCTTCCATGAAGAGATGAAAGAACTCTACATCAAGAAAGATGCTGCCTACAAAGAGAGTGTTCAGACCGCAAGGGATGCCCTGGTGACGCGCATTACAGCAATGGAACACAGTGACTGTGCTGATCCTGTGATAGAGCAAAAGCTGTGGGAACTGTCTCAGACATTGGATCAGATCGATGGCAAACACGTCTATGGCTATCTGCCCAAAGAGGTCAAGGCGCAGGTGGATGAGATCGTGGAACGGCTGGCGCAGCTCCCGGAGGTGTCAGACTGCTATGACCAGTGGTGGCGGCTGAAGGATGAGATCGCCAGCTACTACGGACGGAACACGCCGCCCCACCAGTCGCTGGTACAGCAAAAAGAGTTCCGCACCATCAAGAATATGATCATTCAGCAGGCAGAGACATTTCGGCAACCTGTGCCGGAGCAAGCTCCCGTCGAGGCAGAGTCTCACGAGCAGCAGGTGCCGCCCTTGCCTGAATCTCCCGTGGCTGTGCCGCAGCAGGTGGTCCCATCGCAGATCAAAATAGAGGGTGGAGCGGTCATTCAACTGCTCCACCACATGAGCCGTGTGTTTCGCGGCAATATGCCGGTCATCCCGCCTGCGCTGCGTATTGACTCCAAGCGCCGCAGGCGGTTGCAGGAAAAGCGCATGGCCATGGGCCACAAGCGGGGCGACCACGAGGAGCAGGAGCGTCTGCGGAATGAACAGATACTATAACGAGGAGGTCAACCATGCCCTACATTCATTTCACCCAAGAGCAAAAAGACTTGGCGGCGAGAACGGATCTGGAAGTGTTCCTGTGGAGCCGCGGCGAAAAGCTGCTGCCATCCGGACGGGACAAGCGTCTGGCCAGCGACCACAGCGTCACCATTCGCGGCAACCATTGGTTCGATCACGCTACACACGAGGGCGGCAACGCCATCAGCTTCGTGCAGCGCTTTTATCATCTGGGCTATGCCGATGCCGTGTCGCTGCTGCTGTGCAATGGGCAGGTCTATGAAAGGCCAGCCCCATTGCCGCCTAAAAAATTCACCCTGCCGACCGCCAACGGAAATATGCGTCGTGTGTTTGCCTACCTGACACAGCACCGCCGCATCCACCGTGAGGTGGTCTCTTTTTTTGTCCATGCCCATCTGCTTTATGAGGATGCGGTGCATCACAACTGCGTTTTCGTCGGTGTGGACGAAAACGGCACAGCTAGACACGCGCACCTGCGAAGCACAGCAAGTCAGGGAAAATCCTTTCGCCAGACCGTGGAGGGCAGTGACGCACGGTATAGCTTTCACTTCGCGGGCGGCGGTGAAGCACTCTATGTGTTCGAGTCGCCCATTGACCTGCTGTCCTACGTCACCCTGCATATGGATAACTGGCAGGCGCAGAACTATGTGGCCTGCTGCGGCACAGCCTTCGCGCCGGTGGAGCAGATGCTCCGCACCCATCCACAGATCCAGCAGGTGTATCTCTGTCTGGACAATGACGATGCCGGACACAATGCCTCAGAGCGGATGGAGGGATATCTCCGTGCGGAGGGTATCTCCGCTATGCGGCTGGTGCCAGTGCGGAAGGATTGGAACGAGGACTTAATGGCGCAGGAGGAGTCAACATGACCGGAAATCTCTGGCTCCTGCTGGCGGCGGGCGGCGCGGTGGTAGCGGTGTTCGTCGCACTGTCGCTGCTGGCGGATAACTATAATCTTAACAACATCAAATCCAGAACCGTGGGCGATGGCCAGCACGGTACGGCCCGGTGGGCCACGGAGCAGGAGATTCGCAGCAGCTACGCGCTGGTGCCGTTCCAAGTGGCCGACTGGCGGGCGGGCAAGAACCTGCCGGAAGCCCAAGGCTTGATACTGGGCAGCCGCGACGGAAGAAAAGGCGGCGTCACGGCGCTGGTGGACAGCGATGACATCCACTGCCTCATGATCGGCGCGTCCGGCGTAGGCAAGACCGCCTACTTCCTGTACCCAAATCTGGAGTACGCCTGTGCCTGCGGCATGAGCTTCTTTGCCACTGACACAAAGGGAGATCTCGCCCGCAACTACGGTGCGGTGGCAGAGAAATACTATGGCTATCACGTCTCTGTGGTAGACCTGCGAAACCCGACACGCTCGGATGGCTACAACCTTATGACGCTTATCAACCGCTATATGGACAAGGCACTCCGTGAGCACAGCATCGAGGCATATGGCAAAGCGGAAAATCTGATCAACATTCTGGCACACAGCATCATCTCGCCGAAAGACGAGGAGAGCCGAGGTCAGAATGAATATTTTTATAAGGCCGCCGAGGGTGTGGTGGCCTCGGTGCTTCTGCTGCTGGCGGAATTCCTGCCACCGGACAAGGAACATCCCACGGAGCGGCGGCATCTGGTATCAGTGTTTATCCTGATCCAACAACTGCTGGCACCCTCCGGTATGCGGGGACAAAGCTATTTCAAGCAACTGATGGATATGCTGCCCGCTCATCACAGAGCGCGAAATCTGGCTTCATCCGCTCTGGAATCATCGAATCAGGCAACAGCTTCCGCCATGTCCACAGCCCTAGCGCAGATGAATACATTTATGGATATCGCGTTAGAGCAGGTGCTGTGCTTCGACAACAACATAGACGCGGAGAAATTTGCAAAAGAAAAAACCACCATCTTCCTTATACTTCCGGAAGAAAATAGGACAAAGAATTTCATGGCAGGACTTATGATACAGAATCTGTCCAAAGAACTGTTTGAATTGTAAGCGTCAAATGAATGCAAAAATGGACCGCACTCACTGAGTCGGTCCATTTCAAATCA